>NZ_DATKTK010000055.1:0-168769 GCF_035531155.1 Sulfuricella sp.
CTTGCCGTCCACCAGACGCCCCAGCTTGCCGAGGATCTTGGTAACGCGCTCGCGCAGTTCAGCGGATTCAACCAGGTATTTGCGGATTTCCTTGTAGTTGCCGAAGGAGGTGCCGCAATGCACCAGCGGGAAGAAGTGACCCGCCTCAAAGCCATGCTGCTTGCCGGAAATATAGGCCTGGTGGAAGTTGCGCAGGAACACGGCCGCCAGGGATTCGACGTTGCCGATGCCGGACCCGTGGTAATTCCAGGCGGTGCAGGAAGTCTGGTCGGTTTCGTCGAGGTAGTCTTTACCGGGCTCGAAACTGAACTTGTTCATGAGCCACATCAGGGAGGTGGGATAGCCGGGAATATTGCCGCACTGTCCGCACGATTTGTGGTGCCACAGTTGATTGGTGGGGATGCGTTTGGTCCAGCCGAACAGGGTCTGTACCTCAACCGGTTTGTGCGCATCGGTAATGCGATGAACGATGATCTGTCCATCCTTCTCCAGTTCCCACATGTGATCGCGGATGTCGTCCATCCGCTCACCGAGATCAACGGTGCGCTTGTCCACATGCTTGCGCACCCACTCGGTGGCTTTCTCGGCATCGCCGCGGGATAATCCCGCGTCCTGGAAAAACGAGCCGTGACCAGCAATACCTTGATTTACCTCAGTTACATCGTTACGCGTTTCCATGGATCGATCTCCTTGAGATAAAGGCCACGCCGCTTAAGCACGGTCAGCGATTTGACCTGTTCCATCCCCATATTGGGAGCATCTCTGACATTGCTTGCCGAATCCGACCGCACTATCGACCCTGCAGCATGTCGCTGTCAAAAATATAAGATGTACTATAGATACATATTTAAAGAGAGTCAAGAAACCGCCCGTAGCTTCGGCGGGTAACCCACAATATAGCCTAAATAACGGGTAGGTCTAGATTTGATAACCAGTCATGATGTCGTATGCAAAACAAATGCAATAGTACCTGCGGGCGAAATCAGCAAAACCGCACCGTCGACATCAAAAAAGAGGGCGGATGGAATTCAGAGGGTTTGATACAAGGGGGCTTGAGTTGACCTATGCCGGTGATGCATACCGGCCAAGTGCTCACCAAGATGAAGAGAGTGGCCAGATGCCAGAGGCCATTCCCACCGGACCTTCGGTCCGCAAAATCTAAGGGATGCCAATCAATTCAGCGCTGAGCAGGCTAAAACCGGCACCCGCCCGAGCTTCACTGGACAGGATTTATTGTATGGGTTTGTCCAGGCTTGCGCGACGGATATCGATCTTGGCCTTGCTTTCCAGGCTAGTGAGATAATTGGCAAAATCGACTTGTGCTGCCAATTGCGCAAGTTGATCTTGCACGGCTTTGACCTTGGCGGTATCTGCTGTCGGGGGGGCAATTACCCGAGTCACGCGCACCAGGGTGTAGCTACCATCGGCGCCAGTGGCACCGACATACGCAGGGAAGTGCTGTGCATCTGCGCTAAACACGGGTTCAAGCAAACCCTGCGGCAATACAGCGGGTTGCTGGCGTGTAACCGCCTGGAACGTACTCCATTGCACGCCCGGTTCCTTGCCCGCACGCAATTGGGCCAAATCCTGCTTGCCCTGTTTTTCGGCCAGCGCTATCGCCTGGCTGCGTTTGAGTTGTTGTTCAATGGCAGCGCGTACCGTATCCAGCGGTTGCAGCGCAGCGGGTTTGTATTCGAGCAGACGTGCCGAAACCAGGGTGTTGGGAGCAGCTTCGATGGCTTCGGTATTGCGCTTGTTTTTCAGTACATCGTCAGAAAACAGCGCTTGCAGCATTTTCGGATTTGCCAGCAGGCTGCTGCCCCCCTCCTTACGGCTTAGCCAGCCCGAGTCTGTAACTTGCAATTTCAACGCATCGGCCACCGGCTTGAGGCTGTCGGATTGTTCGTACACTTTATTACTGAACGTTTCCGCCACATCTGCAAAGCGTTTGGCTGCTTGCTGTGCCTGCAAATCCCGCACGATATCAGCCTTGACCTCATCCAGACTGCGTGTGCGTGCAGGCTTGATTCCAGTCAATTCGATGATGTGGTAACCGAATTCACTCTGCACGGGCCGGCTGATGTCACCGCTATGCATTGCGAATACAGCATCTGCAAAAGGTTTAACCATTGCATTGCGCGGAAACCAGCCCAAATCGCCGCCTTGCAAGGCTGAACCGGTATCACTGGATTCATGTTTGGCGACTGCAGCAAAACTGGCCGGATTAGCTTTGACTTGCTGGTAAATAGTCTCGGCGCGGGCTTTGGCTGCCGCACGCTGTTGGGCATTATCGCCAGAGTTGACGGCAATCAGGATATGGCTGGCACGGCGCTGCTCGGGCTCGCTGTATTTGGCGCTGTTCTGATCGTAATACTGCTTGACCTCGGCGTCGCTGATCTTGACCTGGCTGGCCAGCGCATCCTGTGACAGCACCACGTACTGAAAGCGTGCCTGTTCCGGCAAGGTGTAATCAGCCTTATGTGCGTTGTACCAGTTTTGTACATCCGCAGCACTCACCTGGACCTGGCCCAGGAATTGTTCGGGCGTAAGTTTAGCGGTACTGATTTCGCGTTGCTGCTCGTATGCCTGCAAAAAAAGCGCAGCGACGTTGGACGGCACGATAGCTGAAGCCTGGAAAACAGAACGCATATCGTTAATCAGCAATTCCTGGCGCAACTGATTTTCAAACTCGCTGATGCTCATGCCTTGTTGGCGCAGCACCTGATCATAACGGGTTTGCGAGAACTGGCCGCTTTCCTGAAACGCGGGCAGGCTGGCAATAATTCTGGCCATTTCTGCATCACTGACCACCATGCCCGCTTTGGCGGCCGCATTGATAATCAGGCGCTGGTTGATGACGCCATCCAGAACCGATTTGCGGATTTTCGGATCATTAAACATGGCCGGATCATATGCCGCCCCCATGGATGCGCGCATTTCCTGCTGCTGCGCCTTGAGGGCATGGTCGAATTCCTGGCGCGTCACCTTGTCGCCATTCACACTGGCAAGGACATCACCATCACTGCTCTTGTTAAAATAAGATTCCACCCCCCACAGCATGAAAGGAATAGTAATCAACCCCAAAATAACTTTGGCAAGCCAACCTTGGGCACGTTCGCGAATTGCATCAAGCATAGTAGTTATGTATAGAGCTCAGGCAAACAAAAAAAGGCGAACTTGCGTTCGCCTTTCGTATTGGCGGAGTGGACGGGACTCGAACCCGCGACCCCCGGCGTGACAAGCCGGTATTCTAACCAACTGAACTACCACTCCAGATACCGGTGTTGTCATACTGGTGGGTGCTGAGGGGTTCGAACCCCCGACATTCGCCTTGTAAGGGCGACGCTCTACCAACTGAGCTAAGCACCCGGAAAGGCGCTAGTTTACTGCATCTTTGAGCGCTTTTCCAGCGCGGAATTTGGGAACTTTAGCCGCTTTGATTTTAATTTCAGCACCTGTACGTGGATTGCGACCGGTGCGGGCTGCGCGTTTACCAACATAGAAAGAACCAAAACCAACCAGCGTCACCATATCGCCTTTTTTCAGGGCGACTTTAACTGCATCCACAGCAGCGTCCAATGCGCGGCCTGCTGCTGCCTTGGAAATATCGGCAGATTCGGCGATAGCATCTATCAATTCGGATTTGTTCACGTGTGTCCCCTTTCTCGTAGAGTCAGCCACAGGAATACCCTGCATCCGCTTTATAACAAGCTGGAAAACCTTGTGTCAAGCGGCTTCCAGCAATTTAGCATAAAAAAACCGCCCCGTGGGGCGGCGATTTTCTGATTAGGCAAAAAACCCTGCTAATGCTTGGTGATTACAGCCACAGCGTCGGCTTCAACTGCTGCCACAGGGGCCCCCTCAACGGCAGGTGTCGGTTCCACTGGCAATGCTTCGGGCATCCGCTCCAGCGCCATTTTCAGCACCTGATCTATCCATTTTACCGGCTGGATATCGAGCTTATTTTTGATGTTTTCCGGAATCTCCACCAGGTCACGCACATTTTCTTCAGGAATCAATACGGTCTTGATCCCACCTCGATGCGCGGCCAGCAGTTTTTCTTTCAAGCCACCAATGGGCAGGACCTCGCCACGCAGCGTGATCTCGCCAGTCATTGCCACATCCGCGCGTACCGGGATGCCAGTCAACACCGACACCATTGCGGTACAGATACCTACACCTGCACTCGGTCCATCCTTGGGTGTGGCGCCTTCGGGCAAGTGAATGTGGATATCATTTTTCTGGTAAAAGTCCTGCGGAATACCCAATACTGCAGAGCGACTACGCACTACCGACATCGCGGCCTGGATGGACTCCTGCATCACCTCGCCAAGCTGGCCGGTGGTAATCATTTTTCCCTTGCCGGGCAATAGTACGCCCTCGATGGTGAGCAGTTCGCCGCCCACCTCCGTCCATGCCAGGCCGGTCACCTGGCCAATCTTATTATTCTTTTCGGCAACACCGTAGCTGAAGCGGCGCACACCCAGATACTTGTCCAGATTGCGGGCAGTCACACTAATCTTGCTGGCTTTGCTCTGCTTCATGAGCAAGGCCTTGACCGCTTTGCGGCAGATTTTGGCGATATCGCGGTCCAGGCTGCGCACCCCGGCTTCACGCGTGTAGTAACGCACGATGTCGCGCAATGCACTCTCGGAAATCGCGAATTCCTCGGGTTTGAGCCCGTTCGCCTTCATCTGCTTGGTTACCAGATAACGCTCAGCAATATTAACCTTTTCGTCCTCGGTATAACCCGACAAACGGATAATTTCCATCCGATCCAGCAGTGGTGCCGGAATATTCAGGGTATTCGCGGTAGCCACGAACATCACATCGGAAAGATCGAATTCCACCTCCACATAGTGGTCCGCAAACGTATGATTTTGCTCCGGATCCAGGACTTCAAGCAGTGCTGAGGATGGATCTCCGCGGAAATCCTGCCCCATCTTGTCCACTTCGTCGAGCAGAAACAGCGGGTTACGAACACCTACCTTGCTCATGCTTTGCAGGATTTTGCCTGGCATGGAACCAATATAGGTACGCCGGTGACCGCGAATCTCGGACTCGTCACGCACGCCTCCCAAGGCCATGCGGATAAACTTGCGATTAGTGGCCTTGGCGATTGATTGCCCGAGCGAAGTTTTGCCCACCCCGGGCGGACCCACCAGGCACAGGATCGGGCCCTTGAGCTTGTCCACACGCTGCTGCACCGCAAGGTACTCGACGATGCGTTCCTTTACTTTGTCCAAACCATAGTGATCGAGATCAAGAACCGCCTCGGCCTTTTTCAAGTCCTTGCTGATCTTGGTTTTTTTCTTCCAGGGCAATCCCACCAGGGTTTCAATGTAGCTGCGTACAACCGTTGCTTCTGCTGACATTGGTGACATCAATTTGAGTTTTTTCAGTTCGGCCTCGGCCTTGGCGAGTCCTTCCTTGGACATGTGCGCTTCCTGGATGCGCTTCTCGAGGTCTTCGAGGTCGGCGCCCTCTTCCATATCGCCGAGCTCTTTCTGGATCGCTTTGACCTGCTCATTCAGATAATACTCGCGCTGGCTTTTCTCCATCTGGCGCTTGACGCGGCCACGGATACGTTTTTCCACCTGCAGAATATCAATTTCGCCTTCCATCAGGCTCATCAGATGTTCGAGTCGAGCACGCACCGGGAACATTTCCAGGATTTCCTGTTTCTGTTCCAGCTTCAGCGGTAAATGCGCCGCTACGGTATCCGCGAGGCGCCCGGCTTCGTCGATACCAACCAGCGAGGTAAGTATTTCAGGTGGGATTTTTTTGTTGAGCTTCACATACTGGTCGAACTGCGCAACCAGCGCGCGGCGCATCGCCTCTGCCTCATTGTCGGCACTGGTGTCGTCGGCAGGTACCAGCTCGGCACGCCCGACAAAATGGCTATCCACATCTGAATATTCGATAACCTTGGCGCGCTGGTTGCCCTCAACCAGTACTTTTACCGTACCGTCCGGCAATTTGAGCATCTGCAATATCGTGGCGACGGTGCCGATGGTGTACAAATCTTCCGGCGATGGCTCATCTTTGGCAGCAGATTTTTGCGCTACCAACAGGATGCTCTTGCCGGATTCCATTGCGGTTTCCAGCGCCTTGATGGATTTTGGCCGCCCGACAAATAGAGGAATAACCATATGCGGGAACACGACAACATCGCGCAAAGGCAAAAGCGGGAGCGTTAATTCTTCGGAATCTTGGAGTAAGGCCATGATGGTGTTTAACCTTATGTCAGTAAAAAAAGACTAGGACACCAAATGCAGGGCGGCTCAAGCAAATTCAAGTCGCACCTGCACCAATGTGCCACAAGCGATTGAATCCAAGCGAAAACTTTTTTACTCGCGGGCAAAATCAACATGCCCGCGGTGTTTCAGGAAGCCACTTTTGGCTGGTCAGAATAAATGAGCAATGGTTTACCTTCACCGGTGATGACCGATTCATCCACCACTACTTTAGTGACATTGTCCATGGAAGGAAGTTCGAACATGGTATCAAGCAGGGCGTGCTCAATAATGGAACGCAGTCCGCGCGCACCGGTTTTGCGTTCCAGCGCGCGTTTGGCGATCGCTGCCAACGCGCTGTCGCGAAACTCGAGTTCCGCACCTTCCATCTCGAACAGCTTGGCGTATTGCTTGGTCAGTGCGTTTTTAGGTTCGGTGAGGATAGTCATCAGCGCCGCTTCGTCCAACTCTTCGAGTGTGGCAACGACCGGCAGGCGCCCTACGAATTCAGGAATCAGGCCGAACTTGATCAAATCTTCCGGTTCCACATCGCGTAGCAACTGCGAAATATTGCGGCTGTTGTCCTTGCTTTTCACTTCCGCGCCAAAACCGATACCGCCTTTACTGGAGCGATTCTGAACCACTTTTTCCAAGCCCGAGAACGCACCACCGCAGATGAATAGAATATTGCCGGTATCTACCTGAACAAATTCCTGATTCGGGTGTTTGCGTCCGCCTTGGGGAGGGATGGAGGCAATCGTGCCCTCAATCAGCTTCAACAGCGCCTGTTGCACACCCTCGCCGGATACGTCACGGGTAATCGATGGATTATCTGATTTGCGCGAAATCTTGTCTATTTCGTCAATATAAACAATGCCGTTTTTTGCTTTTTCGACATCGTAATCGCATTTTTGCAGCAGCTTCTGGATGATGTTTTCCACATCCTCGCCCACATAACCGGCTTCGGTCAGCGTGGTTGCGTCGGCGATGACGAAGGGCACGTTCAATAGGCGTGCAAGGGTTTGCGCAAGCAAGGTCTTGCCCGATCCGGTGGGGCCAATCAGCAAAATATTGCTCTTTGACAACTCCACGTCGTCCTTGCCGCCCTGATGGCGCAGGCGTTTATAGTGGTTATATACCGCGACCGAAAGGATACGCTTGGCAGTTTCCTGACCGATCACGTATTCCCCCAGAATTTCCTGGATTTCGCGTGGCGTAGGCAAATCGGACTTGCCGGACTTGCCACCCTGCCCCTGCTGCACTTCCTCACGGATGATGTCGTTGCACAGTTCAACGCATTCATCGCAAATGAATACAGAAGGCCCTGCAATCAGCTTGCGGACTTCATGCTGGCTTTTGCCGCAAAATGAGCAATAGAGCAGCTTTTCTCCGCTTCCTTTATCTGATGACATAAAACTCTCCGTTGGCTGAGGTGGTCGGCGTTAACCGACGTTGTCCATGCGGCTGGTGATCACCTTGTCTACCAGACCATATTTCACGGCTTCGTCCGCACTCATGAAATTATCACGATCCGTGTCTTTCTCAATGGTTTCCTTGGATTGGCCGGTGTGAAGCGCCATCATGTCATTGAGCCGCCCGCGCAGATAAATGATTTCCTTGGCGTGAATCTCGATATCCGAAGCCTGCCCCTGGAAACCGCCGCTGGGCTGATGAATCATCATGCGTGAATTGGGCAGGCAAAAACGCTTGCCTTTGGCACCCGCTGTAAGCAGGAATGCTCCCATGCTGGCTGCCTGCCCCATGCACAAGGTGCTCACGTCCGGCTTGATGAACTGCATGGTGTCATAAACCGACAACCCGGCAGACACCGATCCGCCCGGCGAGTTGATATATAGATAAATATCCTTGTCCGGGTTTTCCGATTCCAGGAACAGCAACTGCGCGACTACCAGATTGGCTGAGACTTCGTTCACGGGGCCTACCAAAAATACAACGCGCTCCTTGAGCAGCCGTGAATAAATATCATAGGCACGCTCACCGCGGCCGCTTTGTTCGACCACCATGGGTACCAGACCCAAGCCTTGCGGCTCCCAACTACGGTTATCCATCATTCTGTTACGCCTTCCCCATCAATTCGTCGAAACTGATCGACTGGTCTTCAACCTGAACCCGCTCCAGCGCCCATTCCACAACATTGTTTTCCAACGCCAGGGACTCGATTTCCTGCATGCGCTCGAGGTTTTGATGATGCCACTTTATCACTTCCTGTGGATCTTCGTAACTTTGCGCAAAATCCTGAATCAGGGCTTTGATCTGCTCAGGCTTGGCAGTTAGTTCGTTGACGCGCACTGCTTCGGCAAGAATCAGTCCCAGGCTGACCCGGCGCACTGCCTGCTCAGCAAATATATCGGCAGGTAACGGCACATCATTAACATTCATGCCGCGCGCCTGCATGTCTTTAAGTGCGTTCTCCATCAGACGCTGGGTTTCCATTTCCAGCAGCGACTTGGGCACATCAATTTTGGTGCTGTCCAAAAGCGCCTGCATGATTTGCTCTTTGAGCCTGGCATGAATGCGATTCTTGACTTCACGTTCCAGATTGGCCTGAATTTCAGCGCGCATTTTTTGCACGTCGCCATCGGTGATACCCAGACTCCTGGCGAACTCGGCATCCACCTCCGGCAGTTGCGGCGCAGCCACATCCGTGACTGACACCTCGAACGTAGCCGTTTTGCCAGCCAGTTCCTTGGCTTGGTAATCGCCCGGGAAGGTCACGTTAAACGACTTGTTTTCACCCGCCTTCACGTCAACCAGCGCCGTTTCAAACTCCGCCAGGGTGCGGCCTTCGCCCAGCACCACGCGGAAACCCCTGGCTTCTCCGCCGGCAAATACGGCACCATCAATCTTTCCCACATAATCCAGCGTGACCACATCGCCGGTCTGCGAGGCGCGGTCAACAGTATTGAACTGCACGCGCTGTTTACGCAATACCTCCAGGGTTTTGTCCACATCGGCATCGCTCACCGTGACCACCGGACGAGTGATTTTAGCGGAGCCAATCTCCCCCAACATAATTTCAGGGTAGACCTCGAACGTGGCGGAAAATTCGATGGCTTCCTTGTCCGTCGCATCGGTTCTGGGTTCAATGCGCGGATAGCCTGCCACTTTGAGCTGGTGAGCTTGCACAGCATCCATGAAGCTCTTTTGCACCGCATCGCCCAATACCTCCTGATGAATCTGGCCGCCGTATTGCTTGGTGACCAGGCTCAACGGCACCTTGCCACGGCGGAAACCATCCAGTTTGGTATTGCGGGCGATGTCGCGGAGGCGATTGTTGACCTCGGTTTCGATCTGCTGCATTGGCACAACCAGGTTGATACGACGTTCCAGGGTGCTAATTTGCTCGAGGTTGGCTTGCATGAGGAAAATCCTTACAGATGGGTAAGTTATAAAGTCTGGTGCGAAAGGGGGGACTCGAACCCCCACACCTTGCGGCGCTGGAACCTAAATCCAGTGCGTCTACCAATTCCGCCACTTTCGCAAAAACCTATAGTGTAATATATTCGATGATCGGCTGTCAGCTTCCTTTTCCGCGTGCCATCCTACCTGAAATCCCTATGCCTCAACACTATGAAAATTTTCCGGTGGCATCCGTCTTGCTGCCAAAACGGCTGCGCCGCCCGGTTGGCGTCATTTACGCTTTCGCCCGTGCGGCTGACGATTTCGCGGATGAAGGCGATCTCGACGATAATGAGCGACTGGCTCTGCTCGGCGGCTTTCGTGCCGAACTGGACAGAATCGGAGCCGGCCTGCCCCCTGCGACTCCACTGTTTCACGAGCTAAAAGAGATCATCGACCGCCATCGCCTGCCGCTGCAACCTTTTTACGACCTGCTCGACGCCTTTTCCCAGGATGTCATCAAAAAACGTTACGCCCACTTTGGCGAGGTGATGGATTACTGCCAGCGCTCCGCCAATCCGGTCGGCCTGCTGCTGCTCCACCTTTACGACGCGGCGACGGAACGCAACATCAGCTACTCGAACGCCATTTGCTCCAGCCTGCAGCTGATCAACTTCCTCCAGGATATCGCCATCGACTACCACGACAAGGACAGGATTTACCTGCCGCAGGATGAACTGGCAAAATACCGCATTACCGAAACGCAAATCGCGCGCGGAGACAGCAGCGGCCTGTGGAAGCCCTTCATGCAGTTCCAGATCGAGCGCACGCGCAAGCTGCTGCAGGCGGGTGCGCCGCTCGGCAGCGTGCTGCGCGGCAGGATCGGCCTGGAAATGCGCATGATCATCATGGGCGGCGAAACCATCCTGCGCAAACTGCACAAATCCGGCGGCGATATCTTCAATGACCGTCCGCTGATCAAGCCCGGCGACTGGGTATTCATGCTATACCGGGCCCTGCGAAAAAAATGAAAGCAAACACCTTGACCCCTGACCAATACTGCCAGGAACGGGCCGCAAAAAGCGGCTCCAGCTTCTATTACAGCTTTCTTTTCCTGCCGCCGCTCAAGCGCCGGGCCATCACCGCCCTCTATGCCTTCTGCCGCGAAGTGGACGATGTCGCCGACGAATGCCACGATGTGGTCATCGCCCGCACCAAGCTCGCCTGGTGGCGCAATGAAGTCTCCCATATCTTCGCCGGCAACCCCGAACACCCCGTGGGGCAGGCCCTGGCCCCGCTGGTTCGGGAATTCGGCCTGCCCGCTACTGAATTCGATGAAATCATCGCCGGCATGGAAATGGATCTGACCCAGAACCGCTATGCCGATTTCGACCAGCTCCAGCTCTACTGTCACCGTGTGGCTGGAGTGGTGGGACTGCTTTCCGCACGCATTTTCGGTTACCAGGATGCGCGCACCGAAGCCTACGCCCACGACCTCGGACTGGCTTTCCAGCTCACCAACATCATCCGCGATGTCGGCGAAGATGCCCGGCGCAACCGCATCTATCTGCCGCTGGACGAGCTGACCCGGTTCGGCGTCAGCGAAGCCGACATTCTGCATGGCCGGGAAACCGAGAATTTCAGCCAGCTGATGGCGTTCCAGGGCGAGCGGGCAAATCAATACTATGCCCAGGCGTTTGCCGAGTTGCCCGCGGCGGATCGCAAGAATCAGCGCACCGGCCTGATCATGGCGGCAATTTACCATGCCGTACTGGATGAAGTCAGACAAGACGGCTACCACGTCCTGAATCAGCGCATCTCGCTGACGCCACTGCGCAAACTGTGGATTGCGTGCAGCACCTGGCTCAAGGAATGAAAGTCGCGGTCATCGGCGCCGGCTACGCCGGCCTGACGGCGGCGGTGGAGCTGGCCGCGCAAGGGGTATCCGTCACCGTCTTCGAGGCAGCCAGGCAGCTGGGTGGGCGTGCACGACGGGTAGATTACCGCAGCGTGGCACTGGATAACGGCCAGCACATTCTCCTCGGCGCCTACCGCGAAACCCTGCGCCTGATGCGCATGACCGGCGCCGACCCTGCTGCGCTGCTGCTGCGGCTGCCATTGCAACTGATCATTCCTGGCCGCTTCAGCCTGCAAGCAGCTCGGCTACCAGCCCCGCTACACTTGGCGCTAGGCCTGCTCACGGCGCGCGGCCTGGCTTGGGGCGAACGTCTCTCCGCCGCGCGCTTCATGAGCGCGATGCGGCGCCGGGATTTCCGCCTTGGAGCCGATATCGGCGCCGGCAAGATGCTGACGATACATGGTCAGACTGGCAATCTGCGCCGCTATTTATGGGAGCCGCTCTGCGTCGCCGCGCTCAATACCCCGCTTGAGACCGCCTCGGCCCAGGTATTCCTCAACGTCCTGCGCGACAGCCTGGCCGGCAGCCGGGAAGACAGCGACATGCTGCTGCCACTGGCCAATCTGACCCATCTCTTTCCTGAACACGCTACCGCGTTCATCGAAAACCATGGCGGCAAAATCATCCATTCCCAAACAGTGCTTGCAGTCAAAGCCGAGGCTGCCGGCTTCTCCCTCGAAATGCGACCAGGGTCGGAAAAGTTCGACCAGGTCATTTGCGCGGTGGCGCCATATCGCTTGGCCGCGCTTACCGCCAACCTGCCTGAACTGGCGGAAGCAAGAGCACAGGTTGACCGCTTCAGTTACCAGCCGATCTACAGCGTGTTCCTGCAATATCCCGCAGCAACCTGCCTGCCCCGGCCCATGATCGGCCTGTACGGAGGAGTCACTCAATGGGTGTTCGACCACGGCCAGCTCAACCGCGAAGCCGGCCTGCTGTGTGCCGTAATCAGCGCGGAAGGACCGCACCAGGCACTTGATCACGACGACCTGGCACAGCGTGTGAATGACGAACTACGTGCGGTCCTTCCCGACCTGCCGCAAGCTCTGTGGCACAAGGTGATTGCGGAAAAACGCGCCACCTTTGCCTGTAGTCCGGACCTGGAACGCCCCGGCCAAGCCACCCCGCTGCCGAATTTCTACCTCGCCGGCGACTACACCGCCGGCGATTACCCCGCCACTCTCGAAAGCGCGGTACGAAGTGGGGTAAAATGCGCACAACTTATTCTGGAATCGCCATGAAAAACTACCAAGCACCGCAAGATCTACTGAAGGGCCGCGTCATTCTCGTCACAGGGGCGGGCCAAGGCATCGGCAAAACCGCAGCATTGACCTTCGCTGCCCACGGCGCCACGGTCATCCTGCATGGCCGCTCGGTAAAAAAACTGGAAGCGGTATACGATGAAATCGAGACGGCAGGCCACCCGCAGCCGGCGATTTTCCCGCTTGACCTGAGCAAGGCGGAAGACAAGGATTTCGCCGCAATGGCTGCCGGCATCGGCGGACAGCTCGGACGGCTCGACGGCATTCTGCACAACGCCGCCAAGGTTGACCGTCCGCAGCCGCTGGAAGACCAAACCCTGGAGCAGTGGCTGCCACTGCTGCGCGTCAATCTGGCCGCGCCCTTCGCCCTCACCCGCGCTTGCCTGCCACTGCTGAAAGCTTCGCCGGATGCTTCGATCCTGATGACCTCGGAAACCCACGGCCACACCCCAACGGCCTTCTGGGGTGGCTTTGCCGTCGCCAAGAGCGGCGTGGAAACGCTGGTGAAGATCTGGGCACAGGAACTGGAGGTCTACCCCACGCTACGCATCAATACGGTGGTGCCCGGCCCGGTGCAGTCGCCACAGCGTCTCCGCACCTATCCCGGTGAGCGCAAGGATAGCCTGCCCAAGCCTGAAACACTGATGCCGCTCTACCTCTATCTCATGGGGCCGGACAGCCATGGGACGAGTGGCCAAATTATCGAGGCGAACCACTAGCAGCCTGTCGGACTTAAAGGAAATCGGCTGCAAAATGACCTGGCCGGTGCATATTTCCCCGCTTTCCTGCGCCAATATGAATAACTATTGGCTTGAAAATCGTGAAAATCTGCCCTCGACCAGCTCATTTTTCGCTTCGATTCTTCAAGTCCGACAGGCTGCTAGCCACTACTTCAGGAAAAATTCAAACTTTTCCTGTCCGACCTCGATCACATCACCGTCCTGCAGGGTATGGGGCTCGCTGCCGATGGCCTGACCGTTAACCCGCGCGGTTTTATTCCCTTCCACGTGGGTGATGAAGTAGCCGGGCGGCCGCCGCATGATCACCGCAACTTGCCCCCCCGTCGTTCCGAAGGTTTTAAGCGGCCGCTCCAACTCGATTGTCTGACCGGCAAACTCGCCCTTGATGCCTATCACCTCGCCCAACGGAAAACCCGCCCGGAGCGACGACCGCGCAGTCGACACCGAAGCATAGCTGCCCGCCTCCGTTCCAGCGGACTGCGGCACTGCGCCGACCTCCCGATCGACGGTACGTATCATCAGGGTCCGGTCGTAATCCATTTCCGGGTTGGCTTTGATGTTGGCATACTTGATCTGATAAGCGCCGATGTCTATCACCTCGCCATTTTGCAGAATATGTTTGGTAATACAACCGCCGTTCATGGTCGAGCCGTTGGTGCTGCCCATATCCTCGAAAATATGATCGTTGCCCACAGTCTGAATGACTGCATGTTCCTTGCTCACCCCCGGATCGTCGAGGCAAATGTCGTTGCCGTACCGACGACCAATGGTGATCCGCCCCTTATCGATAAAATGATTTCCTACCATCGCGCCATTCAAAATCACAACCAGTTTCGCCATTTCCTTATCTCCTGAACCAGCCGAACAGACTCTCAAGCAGGCCGCGCCTGGCGAGTTGTACCTGCACCCGAGCCAGAACCACGGAAACATTGTCGTGCCCGCCATTGTCGTTCGCCATCTGGACCAATAAATTCGCCGCCAGCGGCAAATTTGCCTTGAGTTCGCACAAGGCCAGCTCGATGTCGCTATCCTCCACCATATCATTCAGGCCGTCGGAGCAAAGCAGGTAGACATCCCCCGGCAGCACGTCCGCTTCGCGCACATCCACTTCTACCTTTTCCTCTTTGCCCAAAGCGCGAGTAACCAGGTTGCGGTTGTGTGAAAGCTTGGCGTCCCCGGAATCGATCAATCCGGCTGCAACCTGACCCTGCAGCAATGAGTGGTCCATGGTGAGTTGTTCAAGCCGGTCATAGCGCAAGCGATAAAGGCGCGAATCCCCGACATGGGCGATGGAAATGCGATCTTCGTGGAACAGGGCGAGCGTCAGCGTCGTTCCCATCCCCTCGCACTGCGAATTTTTTCGCGCCACCCTCAAGATCATCTGGTTGGCCTTTTCTGCCGCCCGCTTCACAGCCAGCGTCTGGGGCAAGTCTCTTTTAGCCGTGTCGTTCTCCACAGGCGCCAGGTTCCCCAGTGCAGTGCCCAACTCTTCTTTAACGACCGAAATCGCCAAGGCGCTGGCCACATCACCGGCCATATAGCCGCCCATACCGTCAGCCAGCACCATCAGACCGATCTCGCTGTCGGTGGCAATGCTGTCTTCATTGAATTTGCGCACTACGCCGGTATCCGTGGCGCTGGCGAATTCAACCATGCTTTGTACTGTCATGCGTTCAGTTCCCCCTGAAAATCAGCCGTCTCTGGTCGCGCCATCATAGCAATAATGGTTGAGCGCGTTAACCACATTGATACCCTTAAATTTTAACCATCATTTTTACACCCCGCCTAGCTGGCGCGAAAGAGCCGCTTACCTGGTGAATTCGGCTTGACAGAGAGCAGCTAAAAATCTACTGTTACGGGTCTTCGATGGGCGTCTCTTCACAACAAATTCAGCATCATAAATTCAGCATCGGTTATTCATGGAAATCGAAAAACTGGGCCGTTACGAAATCCTGTCCGAGTTAGGGCAAGGCGCCATGGGCGTAGTCTACAAAGCAGTCGATCCGCTCATAGGCCGCACCGTCGCCATCAAGACCATCAATCTCAACCTGTCCAGAGATGAACTTGCGGATTTCGAGGAGCGCTTCAACCGCGAAGCCAAATCTGCCGGCCGCCTGAACCACCCCAACATTGTCACGATCTACGATGTAGGCAGAGCCGATCACGTCGCCTTCATGGCGATGGAATATCTGGAAGGCCGCGAACTGAAGGAGATCATCGCTTCCGACGAGGTGCTGCAACCGGACAGGGTCGCCGAGATCATCGCCCAGGTCGCCGATGGCCTGGCATTCGCCCACGACCATGGCATTGTCCACCGCGACATAAAACCTGCCAACATCATGGTACTGCGTAATGGCAGTGTGAAAATCACCGACTTCGGCATCGCCAAAATGTCGTCCGGATCCCGTACCCAAATCGGCATCATTCTCGGCTCGCCCAAGTACATGTCTCCTGAGCAGGTGGCCGGCAAACCCGTGGATGGCCGCTCCGATATTTTTTCCCTTGGAGCAGTACTCTACGAATTACTCACCGGCAAATCCGCTTTTGGGGGTGAGGAATGCACCCTGACCACCATCATGTACCGGGTGCTGAATGAAATGCCGGCGTCGCCGGCAGACGTCAATCCCTCCATTCCCGTGGCGTTCGATTACATTGTCGCCAGGGCGCTGGCCAAGGAGCCGAAAAACCGCTATCAATCCGCACGGGAAATGGCCAACGACCTCAGAAATTTCAAGAATCTGACCGCCACTTCGCCATTGACCTCCGCTGACTCATCCGGGAAAAGATCTGCCGCAAAGACTGGAAGCGACGGGGATGCCACCGTTATATTGAATTCAAGTCAAATTTCCACAGTTCCCGGTTGGCGGAGCAGGAAAAAGTGGGCAGGCTTTATCGCCGTTGCAATTTTTGCCGCAGCCACAGTACTGTTCATCAGTTCCAGTCGCGAGCCCGCAGTGACGACACTGCCGGCAGTGACAGCCGTTGATGATACAAAGCCGACTACGCCCCAGACAACTTTGGAGGCTGCCGTAAAACCGCCTCCCCCTGCGGCAACTGAAAGCAAAATGGCAAATGGGCAGCCGAGCATTGCCGCCCCCACCCAGGCCACTCTCGGTTTCTCGGTACTCCCGTGGGGAGAAATTTTAATCGACGGCAAAAGCCAGGGAGCCTCGCCGCCGCTCAGGGAAATCAGGCTACCCCCCGGCAAACACCAGATAGAGATCAAGAACACCGACCTCCCTCCCTATCGCCAGACCGTCGAGCTGGAGGCCGGGGCAAACAAGACAATCCGGCATAAATTCAAATAAATTAGGGTCATATTATGATGCGCTCCCGCCTGCTTATTCTGATATCCGCTCTGCTCCTGCTGCTCAACACAGGCTGCTCTTCCGGTCCAGCCAGGGAAGTCGGGCTCGACAAGCTCTCTCCGCGCAAGGCGGAACAGGAACTTTCGACCGGGATAATAAACTACGAAGACGGCAACTACAAAGCTGCGGCAAAGAGCCTGCAAAGCGCGCTGGATTCGGGCTTAACCTTCGGCAGCGATGCAGCGCGGGCGCATAAATACCTGGCATTCATTCACTGCCTTTCGAACCGGGAGAAGCAATGCCGCGATGAATTCAGGAAAGCGCTGGAGAAGGATAACAAATTCGAACTGGAGCCGGCGGAGGCAGGACATCCCATCTGGGGTCCGGTATTCCGCGCGGTAAAGGCAGAACACAGAAAATAGGCTATTTGAGCGAGGCGGAAACGCCTTGCCGGCCGCTCGCTGGCATTGCAGCCTGCCTTTTCAGATAAAACTCCAGCTTGATCCCGGCAATTTCGATAATGTCATTGTCTCCCAGCACATGGGGCTGGCCGCTAATGGCAATGCCATTCAACAGGGGAGTATGAGCACCTTCCAGATGAGTCAGGGTATAACCTTCCAGATGACGCGTGATGACCGCCACCTGTATGCCGGGCTTACCCAGCGTGGTCAGGGTTCGATCCAGATCCATTTCTTTGCCAGCGCCAACCCCACTTAGAATCTGGAGACCCGCCACTGGCAATTCTCCAGAGGGGGATCTCCCAGCCGGTCTGCTACCAGAATGAGTTTTTACCTGAGTAATGGAAGAAAAGCTCTGAGTCTGGAGCATCATGTCTTCATGGGTTGCCAAGGTGTCGTCGGCGCTCTGGATCAGATTCTCGAGGTGACGCAGCTTCTCCGAGCGGCGACTGCCATCATCTTCCGGCTTGAGTTCAAGAGGCTCAAACACATATTTCAGCACATGTTTCGCCACCTTGATTTCGTCGCCATCGCGCAGCAGGCATTTCTTGATGCTTTTGCCGTTGACCTTGGTACCGTTGGTACTGTTCAGGTCTTCCAGAAAGGAGTCGTTACGGATCGTAATGACCATGGCATGGCTGCCGCTCACCGCATTGTGAGCCAGCTGCAAATCGTTGTTAGGCTTGCGCCCGATCATGATGCGCTCGCGATCGAGCTGCTGCTCCCCAACCAGTTCTCCATCGAAATAGACCAGCAATTTTGACATCTTGTAGCTCCGCCCAACCCGCTCACAGAGGTTAGATTAGTGTTTTCTCCGCAGGGCTATCATGTCACTTAATTTTAGCCCCTGCAATATGCCACCGCATCCTCGAGTCGATCCACCGCCACCACCTCCATGCCGGCAATACGCTGCTTCGGATTGTTAGCCTTGGGGATGACCGCATGGGTGAAGCCCAGCTTGGCTGCCTCTTTCAAGCGCTCCTGGCCACGCTGTACCGGGCGGACTTCACCCGCCAGGCCGACTTCTCCGAACACCACCAGCTTGGCCGGCAGCGGTTTGTTGCGCAGTGATGAAACGATCGCCAGCAGCACCGCCAAGTCGGCCGCCGGTTCGGTAATTTTGACTCCGCCCACGGCATTGACGAACACATCCTGATCGAAGCAGGCGATGCCTGCATGGCGGTGCAACACTGCCAGCAGCATCGCCAGCCGGTTCTGTTCCAGGCCCACGGACAATCTTCTCGGATTGGGCGCATGCGCCTCATCCACCAAGGCCTGCACTTCCACCAGCAGCGGCCGCGTACCTTCCTGCGTCACCATCACGCACGAACCCGCCACTTCCTGGCCGTGATGCGACAGAAACAGCGCCGAGGGATTACTCACCTCGCGCAGCCCCTTCTCGGTCATGGCGAATACGCCCAGCTCGTTGACCGCGCCGAAGCGGTTCTTGAAAGCGCGGATCAGGCGAAAACTGGAATTGCTATCACCCTCGAAATACAGCACCGTATCGACGATATGCTCGAGCACGCGCGGCCCGGCCAAAGCGCCTTCCTTGGTCACGTGACCGACCAGGATCACGGTGATGCCGGTCTGCTTCGCCAGGCGTGTCAGCTGCGCCGCACACTCGCGCACCTGCGCCACGCTACCGGGAGCGGATTGCAGCGCCTCGGAATAAACGGTCTGGATCGAATCGATCACCGCCACATGGGGCTTCTGCGCCAGCAAGGTGGCACTGATCTTCTCCAGCTGAATTTCCGCTAGCAGCTGCACCGGCCCGGCGTCAAGCGCCAGCCTCTTGGCGCGGAGCGCAATCTGCTGCGCAGACTCCTCGCCGCTGACGTACAACACCTTATTGCTCGCTCCGAGATGACACAAGGCCTGCAGCAACAGAGTGGACTTGCCGATACCCGGATCGCCGCCGATCAGGACCACCCCGCCCGGCACCAGGCCGCCGCCTAGCACGCGGTCGAATTCGGCGATGCCGGTGGTCTGGCGCGGCGTTTCCAGCGCTTCCACGTCGGACAGGCGCTGCAGCTGGCTGGGCTGGGCCAGCGCACTGTAGCGGTTGGCGGCCGGCGCGGCCTCGGCCACGGTTTCCACCAGCGTGTTCCACGCCATGCAGTGCGGGCACTGCCCCTGCCACTTGGGCACTTGCCCGCCGCATTCGGTGCAGGTGTAGACGGATTTGGGTTTAGCCATGGGTTTCTGTGACCGGCACCCGCGGCGCCAGCGCGCACAGCAATTCATAGCTGATGGTGCCTGCCGCCGCCGCCACTTCATCCACCGGCAAACCCTTGCCCCACAAGGTCACCGGACTGCCGATGCCGGCGTCGGAAACGTTGGTGAGATCGACGCACAGCATATCCATCGACACCCGACCCAAGGTGCGGCAGCGCTGGCCATTGACCAGCACCGGCGTGCCGGTCGGGGCATGACGCGGATAGCCGTCGGCATAACCGCAGGCGACGATGCCGACAAGGGTGGGCTGCTCTGCACAAAATGTGGCGCCGTAACCGACCGCTTCCCCCGCCTGTAGTGCCTGCAACCCGATGATGGCACTGGTCAGAGTCATCACCGGCCTGAGATCAAGGCTTTCCGCGCTCGCATCGGCAAAAGGCGACGAACCGTAAAGCATGATACCGGGTCGCACCCAGTCGCCGTGGGCTTCCGGATAGCGCAGGATGGCCGCGGAATTGGCCAGGCAGCGCGGCGCGTCCAGACCCGCAGCAAGGCTGTCAAAACAGGCGAGTTGAACAGCGATGCCCTGCGCCTCGTCGGCGCAGGCAAAATGGGTCATCAGCGTGATCCTGCCCGCCGCGCGCGCGGTCTGGAGGCGGTGCAGCGCGGCGCCGAAGGCTTCGGGCCTGAAGCCGAGCCGGTTCATGCCGCTGTTGAGCTTGAGAAACACGTCGATCTTGACCGGCAATCCGGCCATTTCGAGCATTTCGATCTGTTCCGGGCAGTGGATGACGCTGGCCAGGCGGTATTCCGCCAAGGTCGGCAGCTCTTCCGCGCTGAAAAATCCTTCCAGCAGCAGGATCGTCTGGTTGAACCCGGCCTCGCGCAGTGCCACGGCCTCTCCCACATTGAGCACGGCGAAACCATCGGCCGTTTCAAGCGCGTGGGCCACCCGCAACATGCCATGGCCATAGCCGTTGGCTTTGATCACGGCAATAGTTCTGGCTTGCGGCGCATGGCCGCGAGCCACGCCAAGATTATGCCTGAGTGCCGAGAGATCGATTTGAGCCTGCAGCGGACGCATGAGTCTAGTAACTACCCCCATGAGCATAATTCTCGAATCGGGTGTATTCGCCAAGGAAGGTCATGCGCACCGTGCCGATCGGCCCGTTACGCTGCTTGCCGATAATGATCTCGGCGATGCCCTTGTCCTGGGTATCGGAGTTGTAGACTTCGTCGCGGTAGATGAACAAGATCAGGTCGGCGTCCTGCTCGATGGCGCCGGATTCGCGCAGGTCCGACATCACCGGGCGCTTGTTGGGACGCTGTTCCAGGCTGCGGTTGAGCTGGGAAAGTGCGATCACCGGCACGTCCAGTTCCTTGGCCAGCGCCTTGAGGCCGCGCGAAATCTCGGAAATCTCGGTTGCGCGATTTTCGTTGCCCCCACCCTTGCCGCTTCCGCTCATCAGTTGCAGGTAATCGATCACGATCAGTCCCAGCTTGCCGCACTGACGATGCAGGCGACGAGCCCGCGCGCGCAGGTCAAGCGAAGTCAGCGCGGCACTTTCATCAATAAAAATGGGCGCGTCATTGAGCTTGCCCACCGCATAAGTGAGTTTTTGCCAGTCCTCGTCCAGCAGGCGACCGGTACGTATCCGATGCTGGTCGAGGCGACCGATCGAGCCGATCATCCGGGTCACCAGTTGCGACCCGCCCATTTCCATACTGAAGACCGCTACCGGCAGGCCGGTTTGCATCGCGACGTTTTCCGCAATATTCAGGGAAAATGCGGTCTTGCCCATACTCGGTCGGCCTGCGACGATGATCAGGTCGCCCCCCTGCAGGCCGGATGTTTTCTCGTCCAGGTCGGTGAAGCCGGTCGGGATGCCGGTGACATCGCTCGAATTGTCGCGCTGGAACAGCATGTCGATGCGTTCCACCACCTGGGTCAGCAGCGGCTGGATCTCGACGAACCCCTGCTTGCCGCGTGCCCCTGCCTCGGCAATCTCGAACACCTTCGCCTCGGCCTCGTCGAGCAGTTGCGCCATCGAGCGACCGGAGGGATTAAGGGCATCCTCGGCAATGCCGCTGCCGACTTCGACCAGTTTGCGCAATACCGCACGCTCCCGCACGATTTCGGCATAGCGGCGGATATTGGCGGCGCTCGGCGTGTTCTGCGCCAGTGCGCCCAGATAGGCCAGTCCGCCTGCATCGACCAGTTTGGCGCTATTCTCCAGCGATTCCGCGATGGTGATCACATCCGCCGGCTTGTTGTGCTCCACCAGCTTGCTGATATGGCGGTAAATCAGGCGGTGGTCATGACGATAAAAATCCCCTTCGGTGACCAGGTCGGCAATCTTTTCCCAGGCGCTGTTATCGAGCAACAGGCCGCCCAGTACGGACTGCTCTGCCTCAACCGAATGGGGAGGCAATTTTAGATTGTCAAGCTGTTGATCATTCATGGGAATTTATATCTGAGGAACCTGATGGCAAGGAATAAAATCAAGTTGAAAGTATACCCAAATAACCTTGAAACAGACACAAAGAAAAAGGGGCTGCAAGCAGCCCCTTTTTGCCGGAACAACCTAAATCTCAGCTTTCACCAATCACGGTAACCGTGATGTTGGCAACCGCATCGTGATGCAGCGCAACAGCAATCGGGTAATCACCGATCTGCTTGAGGTGACCAGTAGGCATGCGGATATCCGCCTTGGCAACTTCGAAACCCATGGCTTTCAGCGCTTCGGCAATATCGGTGTTGGTAACAGAACCAAACAGCCTGCCATCCACACCGGCCTTCTGGGAAATCTTTACCAACTGACCCTCCAGCTTCTCGGCGCGGGACTGGGCATCGGCAAGAACTGCGGCTTGCTGTTTTTCCAGTTCGGCGCGACGCACCTCGAATTCAGCCTTATTTTTTTCCGTGGCGCGCTTGGCTTTACCTTGCGGGATCAGGAAATTGCGGCCATAGCCGTCCTTGACTTTGACGATGTCGCCCAGTTGACCGAGGTTGACAACCTTTTCCAATAAAATTAATTGCATCTGGTCTCTCCTTAGTGCTGGTCAGTGTAGGGAATCAGGGCCAGGAAACGGGCGCGCTTGATTGCCGTACCCAGCTGGCGCTGGTAGCGGGTTTTCGTGCCGGTAATACGGCACGGGATGATCTTGCCGTTTTCCGCGATGAAATCCTTCAGGATTTCGGTATCCTTGTAATCGACTTCCTTGATACCTTCAGCGGTAAATTTGCAAAACTTGCGACGCTTGAACATGCCGCCCCGATTGCTCGGCCGGGTCGGTTTTTTCGTGGTAGGACGTGCCATTTTTAACCTCTCTCAATCAATTCTATTCTATTCAAGTGCAACACCAGTTGCTGACTGTGCTGGCTCTTGCGTGCCAGGAAACCCGCTGCCTTGATACTGTCACCGGCTTTCCAGCCGGCAACGACCTGGGCGGGATCACCCATCGCGATCGCGGGTATTTCACATTCAACTTTGCGCTTGAACCCCGCCTCGATCTGCTCGGAAACATGACCTATTCTAAAGGCCATCAGGGGCAAACCGGCTGGGGTATAACGCAAGGCATCCATCTCGGCGATACGGCCAGTCAGGACAACCTGGTTGCAATCCACTTAGGCTGCAGCTTCCTGGGCGGCGGGCGCCTCGGCCGGGGTTTCCACGGCCACGGGAGCTACGGGAGCCACAGGAGTTTCCGTGAAACGGGCCCGGTCTTCCCTCATCATCGGCGAAGGCGTGGTTACGGCTTCCTTCACTTTGATGGTCAGGTGGCGCAGGACCGCATCGTTGAACTTGAAAGCATGATCGAGCTCGTCCAGGGTTTCCTGGTCACACTCGATGTTCATCAGCACGTAGTGCGCCTTGTGCATTTTCTGGATCGGGTAGGCCATCTGGCGGCGTCCCCAGTCTTCGAGACGGTGAATCTGGCCGCTCTTGGAGGTGATCAGGGTACGGTAGCGTTCGATCATGGCGGGCACCTGCTCGCTCTGATCGGGGTGAACGATGAAAACAATTTCGTAATGTCGCATGAATACTCCTTACGGGTTAAAGCCTCCCGCCATGCGGGACGGTGAGGCAAGGTGAAAAGCCGGCTAGTTTAATGAAAATCGGCTGAAAAATCAACTACGATTGCGCTGGCGTCGGGTTTCATACAGGCAAATACCGCTGGCCACCGAAACGTTCAGGCTTTCCACACTGCCGAACATCGGGATGCGCACCAACTGATCGCAGGTTTCGCGGGTGAGGCGGCGCAGGCCTTCATCCTCGGCGCCCAGAACCCAGGCGGTCGGGCCGTCGAGCTTGGCGGAAAACAGGTCGCTTTGCGCCTCCCCCGCCGCGCCGACCACCCAGACGCCCGCTTCCTTGATCTCGCGCAAACTGCGCGCGAGGTTGGTGACAGTAACCAGGGGCACGGTTTCTGCCGCGCCGCTGGCGACCTTGCGCACCGTGGCATTGAGCCCGGCGGCGCGGTCTTTCGGCACGACAACGGCATGCGCGCCCATCGCGTCCGCCACGCGCAAACAGGCACCCAGGTTGTGGGGGTCCTGCACGCCGTCCAGCACCAGCAACAACGCCGGCTCGCTCAAACCCTCCAGAATGTCGAACACGTCATGGTACTGGTGCACCGCTTCGACTTTGGCCACCACGCCCTGGTGCTTGTCGTTGCCGACCATGCCGTCAAGGCGATGACGTTCCATGAAAATGACGCGCACACCCTGTTCTTCGGCCAGTTGCAGCAGCTCGCGCGAACGCGGGTCTTGCCGCTCCCGGTGCAGATAGATTTCGGTGACGCCCTTCGGGGTTTGCCGAATGCGGCTGACCACGGCATGAAAGCCGTAAATAAAGCTGTCAGCCATCAGCCCCGGGCTTTCCGTTTACGGCTGGGCTTCTTGCCACTATCCGCTTCCTTGGGCGCGGGCCGCCTGCCGCCTTCTTTTGCCTTGGCAGGGCGGCGCTCGGCAGGCCCGGAGCGCTTAGGCTCCTTGGGTTCGGCCATCACGAAGTCGATCTTGATGGTTTCGAGATCGACCCGCGCCACCTTGACCTTCAGCCTGTCGCCCAGGCGGAAGCGCTGGCCGCTGCGCTCGCCCAGCAACTGGTGCTTGGCGGCATCGAAATGGAAATAATCGCTGCCCAGCTCGGTCACATGCACCAGGCCTTCCACATAGATATTGTCGAGCGCGACAAACACGCCGAAGCCGGTGACGCTGGCGACGGTGCCGTCGAAGGTTTCGCCCACCTTGTCCTGCATGTAGAAGCACTTGAGCCAGTCGTTGACATCGCGCGTCGCCTCGTCGGCACGGCGTTCGGTCTGGGAGCAGTGGATACCCAGCTCCGCCCATTTGCCAGGCGTGTATTTCACACCCTTCAGCACGGCCTTGATGGCACGGTGCACCAGCAAATCCGGGTAGCGGCGGATCGGAGAGGTGAAATGGGTGTAAGACTCATAGGCCAGACCGAAATGCCCAACGTTGTCAGGACTGTAAACTGCCTGGCGTAGCGAACGCAGCATGACCGTTTGCAGCAACTGCTCGTCCGGCCGCCCTTTAACCTTGGACAGCAGCTTGGCGTAGTCCTTGGCGTGGGGATCGTCGCCACCGGCCAGAGGCAGGCCGAACTCCTTGAGGAATTCGCGCAGCCCTTCCAGCTTCTCCGGCGTCGGCCCCTCGTGGATGCGGTACAGGGTAGGATGCTCGTTCATCTTCAGGAAATCCGAAGCACACACGTTGGCAGCCAGCATGCACTCCTCGATCACGCGGTGGGCATCGTTGCGGTACACCGGCACGATGCGCTCGATCTTGCCCTGGTCGTTGAAGAGCATCTGCGTCTCGATGGTCTCAAAATCGATTGCGCCGCGCTTCTCGCGCGCCTTGCCCAATACCTTGAACAGCTTGTGCAGCTCCTGGACATGAGGCAACTGATCCTTGTGTTCCTTGGCTTCCTTGCCCTTGGGGTCGGCCAGCATCGCCGCCACCGTGGTGTAGGTGAAGCGCATGTGGGAATTCATCACTGCGGGGTAGAAACGGTATTTCTTCACCTCTCCATTGCCGCTGATATCCATCTCGCACACCATGCACAGCCGCTCCACGTGCGGATTTAGCGAGCACAGGCCGTTGGACAACTCCTCCGGCAGCATCGGAATAACACGGCGCGGAAAGTACACCGAATTGCCGCGGTCGAACGCCTCCACATCCAGCGCATCCTTGGGCTCAACGTAATGGCTGACGTCGGCGATCGCCACGTACAGCTTCCAGCCGCCCTTGCTGAGTATCTTCCAGCCCTTGTCCAGCGGGCGGCAAAACACGGCATCGTCGAAATCTCGGGCGGTCTCGCCGTCAATGGTCACCAGCGGCAGCTCGCGCAAATCCTCTCGCCCTGCCAAATCCTTTTTCAACACTTTCGGCGAGAACTTCTTCGCCAGGCTTTCCACCTCGGGCGGAAACACATGCGGCAAATCGTGCTTGCGCAATGCGATTTCGATTTCCATGCCGGGGTCGGTGTAATTACCGAGGATCTCTACCACCGTCCCAACCGGCTTGGCATTCTTGCTCGGCTGCTCAATGATTTCTATCATCACCACCTGGCCGGGCTGGGCGCCCATGTCACCACCGGGTGGAATCAGGAAGTCCTGGCTGATACGCTTGTTTTCAGCCACCGCAAACAGAATGCCATGCTCGTTGAACAGACGGCCCACGATGCGTGTGTTGACGCGCTCCAGCACCTCGACGATGCTGCCTTCAGGACGGCCGCGCCTATCCTCGCCGATGATCCGTGCCATCACTCGGTCGCCGTGCAGCACTTTCTGCATCTGGCTCGGGCCCAGGAACAAATCCTCGCCACCATCGTCAGGCACCAGGAAGCCGAAACCGTCTTTGTGTCCCTGCACCTTGCCCTTGATCAGGTCAAGCTTGTCCACCACGCAAACTTCATGCTTGCGGTTGCGCATGATCTGGCCGTCACGTTCCATCGCCCTGAGACGACGACTGAAGACCTCCACCTCGTCTTCCTGGATTTCCAGGATCTTCGCCAGTTTATTCTCGGCGACAGGAACGCCCTGCTCGGTGAGGAGTTGCAGAATATATTCCCGGCTTGGCAACGGATGCTCATACTGAGCACGTTCACGCTCGAGGAAGGGGTCTTTGGATCTTATTTTCTTCGTTGACAAAATATCGCTTTCCTATTAAAGTTCGGGCTTCTTGATTTGCCCAGATGGCGGAATTGGTAGACGCGCACGGTTCAGGTCCGTGTGCCGCAAGGTGTGGAGGTTCGAGTCCTCTTCTGGGCACCAAATATAAAAGGGCGGGTTCTGCGAACCCGCCCTTTTTCTTTTACTCAAACGGATGACGCAGCACGATGGTCTCATCCCGATCCGGACCGGTCGAAATGATATCGATCGGTACGCCGCAGATTTCTTCCATGCGCTTGAGGTAGCTCTTCGCTGCGGCCGGCAGGCCGTCGTAGCTCTTCACGCCTACGGTGCTGTCCTTCCAGCCCGGCATCTCCTCGTAGATCGGCTCGCACCTGGCCAGCGTTTCGGCACCGGACGGCAGGATATCGAGTGTGCCTCCGTCCACCTTGTAGCCGACGCAGAGGCGCACGGCATCCATGCCATCCATCACATCCAGCTTGGTGACGCACAGCCCGCTCACGCCATTGATCTGGATCGAGCGTTTCAGCGCTGCCGCGTCGAACCAGCCGCAGCGCCGTGCACGACCTGTGGTGGAGCCGAACTCGTGCCCGCGTTCAGCCAGACCCTGACCAATCGGGTCAAGTTTGTCCACCGCGTCGTACAACTCGGTAGGAAACGGCCCTGCGCCAACGCGGGTGGTATAGGCCTTGGTGATGCCCAGCACGTAATGCAGCATCTGCGGCCCCACCCCACTGCCGGTGGCGGCATTGGAGGCGATGCAGTTGGAGGAGGTCACGAACGGGTAGGTGCCGTGGTCGATATCCAGCAGCGCGCCCTGCGCACCTTCGAACAGCAGGCTGCTTCCCCCCTTGTGGGCTTCGAACAGCAAGCGCGGCACGTCGGCAACCATCGGCTTGATGCGCTCCGCCACCTTCAGGGTCTCGTCCAGGGTTTTCTGGAAATCCACGATATCGGCGTGGAAGTAGTTCTTCAGCACGAAGTTGTGGTAGTCGAGAACCTCTCCCAGCTTGGCCGCCAGGCGTTCACGGTGGAACAGATCCTGGATGCGGATGCCGCGGCGCGACACCTTATCCTCGTAGGCCGGCCCGATTCCGCGACCGGTGGTGCCGATCTTGCCGGCGCCCTTGGCGATCTCGCGGGCTTGATCCAGCGCAACGTGATGGGGCATGATCACCGGGCAGGCTTCGGAGATTTTCAGCCGGTTGCGCACTGCCACGCCGGCAGCCTCCAGCATGTCCACCTCTTCCAGCAGCGCCTGGGGTGACACCACCACGCCGTTGCCGATGTAGCACAGCACGTTGCCGCGCAGGATGCCGGACGGAATCAGATGCAATACGGTTTTCTTGCCGTCGATCACCAGGGTGTGTCCCGCATTGTGGCCTCCCTGAAAACGCACCACGCCCTGGGCATGGTCGGTCAACCAGTCGACGATTTTGCCCTTGCCTTCATCCCCCCACTGGGTGCCGATTACTACCACATTCTTTGCCATGCTGACTCTATCCTTCAACGAATTTTTATTTAAACTTTGACTACGGCCCAGCCCACATCGCCCTGCACCAAAACGCGGTCGTAATTCAGATCTTCCCTGCTCATCTCGTGTCCAGGCAAATCCACTACCACCACTTCACCCTGAACGCGTAAAAGCGTGATTTTATCCTGTAACATGGGGTCCTGAACATAGGGCGCAAGAATCGCCTTGGGCAACGGCGGCGTCGGCTGCGCACCGAGCACGGCGCGCAAATCCATGCTAAAGCCGGTAGCCGGCCGGGAGCGGCCGAAGGTCTTGCCCACTTTGTCGTAGCGTCCGCCCAGTGCGACTGCGTTGGCCCAGCCTGAAGCATAGGCAGCGAACACCACTCCGCTGTGATAGTGATAGCCGCGCAGCTCGGCCAGGTCGTAACAGAGATTGGGGACACTGTCCTGTACCTGGCTACCGATGGTACGAAGATCGTCCAGCGCCTTGCCGATTTCCGGGTAGTCAGGCAGATGCCGCTGCGCAGCTTCCAGTGTCTCAGCGCCGCCATACAGCCGGGGCAACAATCGCAGCGCCTCCCTGGAAACCTCATCCAGGGAAGCGGTCAGCTCGGCGATTCCGGGAACGTCCTTGCCCTGCATGGCCTGAAACAACTCCACCTCCAGCTCCGGGGACACCGCTGCACGCTCGACCAGGCTGTGAAAAATCGCCACATGGCCGAGGTCGAGCTGTACCGATCCGACCCCGGCAAGCTGCAGTGCCTTGATCATCAGCAACTGGATCTCCACGTCGCTTTCGATACCGCCGTGGCCGAACAACTCGGCGCCGATCTGCAACGGTTCGCGGGTCTGCATCAGGCCATCGGGCAGTGCGTGCAGCACACTGCCGGCATAGCAAAGCCTGACCACACCCTGGCGATTCAACAGGTGGGCGTCGATCCGCGCCGCCTGCGGCGTGATATCGGCGCGCAGCCCCATCAGATGGCCGGAAAGCTGGTCCACCACCTTGAAGGTCTTGAGATCCATATCGCTACCCGTGCCGGAAAGCAGGGAAGGCAGATATTCCAGCAACGGCGGAACCACCAGTTGGTAGCCGCAGCCATGGAACCAGTCGAGCAACTGCCGCCGCACCCGTTCAAAACGCAGCGCCTGGGCCGGCAGCATGTCCTCAATATATTCGGGAAGTAACCAGTTATGCATGGATCAATTCATCAGATATAGCAGCAGCAAGCCGCCCAACATCGAAGTCAGCCCGACGAAGCGCAACTGCCCGTCGGACATTTCAGTCATTTTGCGAAAAGTTTCACGCCACAGGGCTGGCGCCAGAAAAGGCAAAACCCCTTCCAGCACGAACATCAGCGCCAAGGCCGCAAGCAGGCTGGTTTTCACAGCTCAAGCATCTTCTGGCGCTTTATTTGCCAGAAGACTTCAAGTATTTAAAGAACTCCGAACTGGGATCCAGCACCATCACGTCGCTCTTGCTCTTGAAACTCTGCCGGTAGGCTTCCATGCTCCGATAAAAGGCATAAAACTCGGGATTCTGGCCGAACGCTTCGGCATAGATCGCGGACGCCTTGGCATCGCCCTCGCCCTTGGTGCGCTGCGCATCGCGGTAGGCTTCGGCGAGGATGATCTCACGCTGGCGGTCGGCATCGGCCTTGATCTTTTCCGCCTCGCCGGCACCGGTTGAACGCAGTTCGTTGGCCACCCGCTTGCGTTCGGCCTCCATGCGCTGGTAGACCGACTCGCTCACTTCCTGCGGCAGGTCCACCCGTTTAATCCGCACGTCGAGCACCTGAACGCCGATTGTACGCGCATCGGCATCAGCCTTCTGACGCAAGATCTCCATGATCTGGTCGCGCTGCCCGGAAACCACGTCATGCACCGTGCGCTTGCCGAACTCGGCGCGCAGGCCGTCGTTGATGGTCTGCGACAGACGCAGGTGGGCGCGTGTCTCATCGCCGCCGACGCTGACGTAGTACTGCTTGACGTCAACCACGCGCCACTTGACGAAAGAATCCACCAGCACGTTCTTCTTCTCCGAGGTAATGAAGCGCTCCGGTTCGGACGAGGTCAGAGTGAGCACGCGGGTATCGAAATAGCGCACGTTTTGCAACAGCGGCACCTTGAAGTATAGGCCCGGCTGTTTTTTAACGTCGATAATCTCGCCCAGCTGAAAAACAATGGCATTCTGGCGCTGATCGACGGTGAACACGGTCAGGCTGAGCAGAATAAAGACTGCGATCAGTCCGGTCATGATGGCATTAAGATGTTTCATGGACGCACCTCCCGCTCACGGCTGCGGAATGCTTCGCGCGAGCGCGTCGTGCTTTCAGTTGCAGGCACGGCGGCCTCTGGCGCCCTGACCGGTGGTGCATCCGCCAATCCGGGCCCGGCCCCTGTGCTCTGGATCAGCTTGTCCAGCGGCAAATAGAGCAAGTTATTGCCCCCCTTCTGGTCCACCAGCACCTTGCTGGAATTGGTCATCATTTGCTGGATCGTGTCCAGATACATGCGGTCACGCGTCACTTTCGGCGCCTTACTGTACTCCACAAGGATCTGCTTGAAACGGCTGGCATCACCCTGAGCGTTGGCGATCACTCGCTGCTTGTAACCATCGGCTTCCTGCAACAGGCGCGAGGCGGCACCACGCGCTCTCGGAATCACATCGTTGGCGTAGGCCTGCCCTTCGTTCTTGGCGCGCTCCCGGTCCTGGCCCGCCTTTACCGCATCGTCGAACGACGCCTGCACTTGCTCCGGCGGTTGGGCATTCTGCATCGTCACCTTGCTGATATTGATGCCGGTCTTGTAGCGATCCAGAATATCCTGCATCAGTTTGGCAGCGCGAGTCGCGATTTCGGCGCGCCCTTCATACAACACAAAGTCCATTTTGCTCTTGCCCACAATTTCACGAATTGCTGTTTCCGCGGCCTGGTGCACCGCCTCATCGGGATGGCGGTTGTTGAACAGGAAATCTTCCGGGCTTTTCAGGATGTACTGCACGGCGAACTGGATGTCGATAATATTTTCGTCGTCAGTCAACATCAGCGACTCTTTCAGCATCTTGCTCTTGACGTTGGCGCGGTAGCCCACTTCGACTGTGCGCACCTGCTGCAGATTCACGATTTCGGCACTTTCAATCGGATAAGGCAGATGCCAGCGCGGACCCGGTTGCGTAGTCTCGAGAAATTTGCCGAAGCGTAACACCACGCCGCGTTCGCCTTCATTGACGATGTAAAAGCCGCTGCCCAGCCAGATCAGTATCACCAGCATCGGAACAAGCCCCAGCCCGGCAGCCATCTTGCCGCCCGACAGGGGGCTACCGCCGGTTGGACCACCGCTACCGCCCTTGCCACCGAACAGCGTATTCAGCTTCTGGTTGAAGCGACGCCACAATTCATCGAGGTCAGGTGGCCCGCCGCTGTTTTTCTTGCCCCAATCGGGATCATTCCATGCCATATTGTTTTTTCCAAAAAACTGATTCGTAAGGTCAAATTCCAGCGCCTGCGGCGGCCTGAGCCACTGCCCGTACTGCTTCAGCCTGGTGCTGGCGGCTGCATTCCGCCAGCGCCTCTCTCAACAGATCAAAGCCCTCGCCAGTGCGCGCACTGACCCAAATGCGGCCAATTCTACCATACTCATCCCGCTCAAGACCGGGTGCCAACCCGTTGACATCGATTTTATTCAGCACCATCAGCTGCGGAATGTGATCGGCGCCGATCTCCGCCAGGACCTTGTTCACCTCCTCGATTTGCTGGTCGCGGCTGGGGCTGGAAGCATCCACCACATGCAGCAGTAGATCGGCCGCCACCGCCTCTTCCAGAGTGGCACGAAAAGCCGCCACCAGGGTATGGGGCAAATGTTTGATGAAGCCGACCGTGTCGGACAGCACTACGGAGCCGCCGTCGGCGACGAAAAACTTGCGGCTGGTGGTATCGAGGGTAGCGAATAACTGATCCGCCACGTAGGCCTTGGCATGAGTGAGGCGGTTGAATAAAGTGGATTTGCCCGCGTTGGTATAGCCGACGATAGACACCGACAGCACGTTGGCGCGAACCCTGGCGCGGCGTTGCACACTGCGCTGGCGGCCCAGCTTGGCAAGTTTTTCCTTGAGCAGCTTGACCCGCTTGCCGAGCAGGCGGCGGTCAGTTTCGAGCTGGGTCTCGCCCGGTCCGCGCAGGCCGATACCCCCCTTTTGACGTTCAAGATGGGTCCAGCCGCGCACTAATCTGGTAGCCAGATGCTCCAGCTGCGCCAGTTCCACTTGCAGTTTGCCCTCGTGGCTTTGGGCGCGCTGCGCGAAAATGTCGAGAATCAGGCTGGTGCGGTCGATCACGCGGCAGTCTAGCCGCCGCTCCAGATTGCGCTGCTGCGCAGGGGAAAGTTCGTGGTTGAAAATCACCAGATTGGCTTCGTTGGCCACCACCGTCTCGGCGATCTCGTCCGCCTTGCCGGAACCGGCGAACAGCGCCGCATCGGGTCTGGAGCGTTTTCCCCGGACGATGGCCAGAATACCGACACCCGCGCTTTCGGTGAGGCGCTGCAGCTCTTCCAGACTTTCCTCGTAATCCGTGTCGCCAAAATCCAGGCTGACCAATACGGCCGCGTCACCGCTACCCGGGCGTTCAATCATTAAGCGTTCTAATCCTCAGCGGGAGGCTCAAAGGACATGCTCACGGGACGCACCGGCACTACCGTTGAAATCGCGTGTTTATAGACCATCTGGGTAATCGTATTTTTCAACAGCACGACGTACTGGTCGAATGACTCGATCTGGCCCTGAAGCTTGATACCGTTTACCAGATAGATGGAAACAGGCACATGCTCTTTACGCAAGGCATTTAAAAATGGGTCTTGTAATAGCTGCCCTTTCGCGCTCATGATTTCTCCAATACGTTGTTATGGTTGATTTTGGATGGCTACTTTACTTGATTTTTCAAAAGGCTGCCAGCAACATCCGCTTTATATTACTATATGGGAAAATCAGCGCATTTCAAGATGGCGGACCGCTTATATCTCGGGTCGGCCAAAATAATTGCCCTGCCCCCAGTCCACCCCCATGTCACGCAGCATATCTGCCGTTTCACGATCTTCGATACACTCCGCGATGGTGGTGATTTTCAATTTCTTCGATAGTACGATCGTGCTTTCCACCATCGCGCGCACCCGTTCGTTGCTGGTCATGTTGCGCACCATCCAGCCTTCGATCTTGAGGAAGCTGACCGGCAGTTCCGCCAGGTAGAGAAAAGAAGAATAGCCGCTACCAAAATCATCGAGCGCCAGGCGGAAGCCGAAATCGAGCAGGGGCTGCAATTCACTGCGTATACGCTCAAAATCCGTCAATAACTGGCGCTCGGTAATCTCGAACACCACCGGTTTGTAGCTGGGAAAATCGATATTGCAGGTGGCACAAAACTGCATGGCCCCGTCCAGAAGCTCATCCACATAATCCTTGCGCGCAAGAAACTGGGGCGAGAGGTTGATGAAATGAGCAAAACCGGGATCGTGGCCGGCCGTCAGGTTGACCGCGCAACGAGACATTGCATGACGGGTAATGTTGCGATCCACTTCGTGGATGAGGTTAATCCCTTCCGCCGCCTCGATGAATTCGCCGGCGGCAAGAACGGAACCATCGGGCTGGAGCATGCGTGCCAGCGCTTCATCTGCCACCGGCTTGCGGGTAGTCAGGTCCACCATGATCTGATAGGCGGCGACGATGCGCTCCTCCTTTAGTGCGCGCTGCAGCATACCGGCGCGCCACAGCGTGCCCGTACCTCCAGATTCGCTGGTGACCACGCAATCGCGGCCCTTGCGCTTGGCCTCGTAAAGGCAGCTATCCGATTCAGACAGCGCATGAGAGATACTCTCATCACCAGCCTGGCACACGCCAATGCCGAAGCTGGCGGTAATTTCGATACTACCCTGGCTGGTCTTCGGCGGATGATCCTTGATCGCCAAGCGGACCCGTTCCGCTGCAGTTACGGCATCGGCACTATCGGAATGATGCAGGAACAGAATAAATTCCTCTCCACCCCACCGCGCCAGCCAGTCACCCTCGCGCAACGTCTGACGCATGATGCGCGAAACCTGCTGCAGCACCTCATCGCCTACGCCATGCCCATAGTGGTCGTTGATCAACTTGAATCGATCCAGATCGCAGGTAGCGATGGAAAATCCGATGCCATCGCGCTTGGCACGCGCGATTTCTTCGTCGAAACGCAGTTCCGCAGCACGCCGGTTTGGCAATCCGGTGAGTTCGTCGGTGAGCGCCTGTGTTTCCAGCTTCTGTCGCTGCTTGAGCTGCAGCAACATCTGGCTGAACCAGGCCGCAAGCAACTCCATGAACGGCTCGTCACCCTGGGAAAATTTTCCCTCTGCTAACGGCTGCTTCCGCAAGAAAACCAAGGTTCCATAGAATTGCTCCCCGACCCAGAGCGGGATACCGGCGTAGGCATGAATGCCAAAACTGACCGCCTCCTCCACCAACTCCGGTCTTTCACTTACCCCCATGTCTGCGATGAAGAGGCCGCGATTCTCATCGGCGACATGCTGGCACAGCTTCCCCAGCGGACAAGCTTCCTCTGCCTTGAACATGCCAAGCGTGTCCACCAAATACGCCAGCACAAAATGCTCGCCGACCTTCTCGCTCAGCAGCGCCGCATCCATATCCAGAGTATCCATCCCCAGCCGGAGCATCATCCTGACCTTCTCGCCTTCGGAACGGGTGCGGCTGGTGGCGATCTGCCACAGCACCTGCAGGCGCGCGGATTGATCCCTAACCGTCATCAGCAGTCGTTCCCGCTCGCTCACATCGATCGCCAGGCCATGACGAATGACCTCGCCGGTTTCGTCCATCTGCTCGAATTCAGCGAGCGACAGCCACAGTGGCCGGCCCTTGCGATTTACGAATTTCCGAACCAGCTGTGCCACTTCGCTGATTTTGAGTTGCTGGGTGGTACCGGGAAGGGCTCCACGTTCCGCCAGAAGATTGCTCCAGGGATGGCCCACCACCTCGCCTTCCTCCATGCCCAGCATATCAAGGAAAGACCTGTCGGCCGCCATGACCACATGATCCCGCGCACGCACCGAATAGGTGCCCGCATGCGCCGCCGTCAACAGCAATCTTTCACGGTTCTGCGCTAAAGCCCCCAGCCTCTGCTGAGCATCAGACAGGGATGCGCACAAATTGTCGATCTCGCTCACGCCGCTGCTCGGCAGCTCTGTCTTCTTCTCAAGCCCCTCTCCACTCAAGCTCTGGCGTAACGCCAGCATGCGATGTGCGAAGCGCCGTGTCAGCCCTGCATAGATCAACCCACCCAGCACCATCAACCCGAGCAGCATATAAATCGGAGCCTGCACGCTGCGCCACCAAATCTGCCGATGCAGGTCCGTCGCCACGGAAATAAGTGCATACAGCGGATAATTATTCAAGTGGTGAACAGCACCAAACCGCTCCACGCCATCCATGCTGGCCCCGGTGAAATAACCCGCATTCACGCCGGACTGTAATAACTCAAGCAGATTCCCGTTGGGATGCCTGGTACTGTAAAGTCTGACTGGATCACCCATAGGCAACCTGCTGATCGGGTACCCGTCGTCACGCAGCAGGCTGATCACCACGCCATCAGGCAGATTCAGATTGGCCCATAAGGTCTGCTGTTTATCCAAAGGGATTGCGGCCTGCAGGACATACAGCACCTTGCCGCCACTGTCCCGTACGGTATAGCGCAGGGGAATGACCCAGGATTGGGTGGCATCACAGATCTGTGGACGATTAACACTGAGCCCTGTAATAGCCAGATTGAGTTGAAAGTCTTCGTACCAGGGAGAGTTGGACAGAGTCTGAGTAGGCTTTCCGACCCGTTTTTTCAGAGCCTCCGCTACCACTCTGCCGTCCGGCATCACCAAAGCCGCGCCGCCCAACTCCGGATATTTACCCATAAATTCCTGCAGCAACGGCAGAACAGTCTGTGGCTGGCGAACCACATCAACGTGACGCAGCTTGATGGCAAGTTCTTCCAGATGGTTACCGATAAAACCGAAATAGTTCTGCGCATGTCCCGCGGTGAGCGCAGCAGCCACGCGCAAACGCTGCAGGTGTGCCTGTTCGGATTCTTCCCAGGAATACCATAGCCACAGGCCGATCAACAGCAGATAGGAAGTCCCCAGGATGAGAAACACCCTGGCGCCGAGGCGCGCAAGGGAAGGAGCCTTGCGGGGGTTTGAACGGCCCGAAAAAAAAGTCATCGACGAGCCGTCGAACTAGTAATCATTTGCGTAGCATAGCAAATTTGCGGCAAACGCCCTAGCCAGACGTTGCGCCTGTTTCCCGTATCGATGCGGACATTTTCAGGCAACCTATCGCAAGCTGCTATTCTTCAGGCCAGTAATCGGTAGCAATACCCTCGCCCAGATCGGCTTCGATCAGGCGGCGCCGCACTTCGAGCAATCGTTCGATTAGCCTGGGCTCCCGCTTTTCGTAGCCTTCAGCATCGGCAACACGGTTAACCACTACGCCTAGCAGTTCGGTGATCGCGTTGCCAATCGAATTCTGGCTGATTGTAACGATCAGTTTGCCTTCGTCATTACGATAGATGAGTTGCTTGAACGCAGGCTGCCAGCGTATGGCATTGGCGTATTTTGCATCAACAATGCAGTGATCGCGCACCTTCTTCGCCGTCTTCAGAAAATCATTGTTGAACAGCAGCACGCTCTCGACTTCATCCGGGTAATAGACATCCGTCGGGACCGGCGCGTTACGAGTGGAGACCTGCGAAAAGAAGGTGCGGTAGAAATCGATAAACCCCTTCAGTACCTCATCGTACTCTTTCCAGAAACGCACATCTTTCAGCGCCGCCGCGCCACCCTGAATCTCCCAGCTGGGCAGACCCTGCGGGTAACCCGTCAGCGCGATGCATGCGTCAGCTTCGCTGGTGGGCTTGAGAATTTCCAGATCCAGCGCCTTGTCGAAAAACTCGCGATAAACATCATGCATATAGGCCTGAAAAAGGCTGTGCTGACCGCCATCGGTAAGATTGGGATTTTTCAGATCGGCCAGCTTGGCGTTGCGCAGTTCTTCCTTGGGAAAAACGATGAAGTGGTTGTGCAGCATGCGGATGCTGGGCACACCCGGCGAGGTCAGCGGCCAGGTGGCATCCAGACTCGCCTCGCCCGCCAGGATCAGCGCCTCATCCGGATCGGGATATTGCTCCAGCATGTAGTCGATGATGATCTGATTCATCCGGTTCCACACATGCTTCACATTGTCCGGCACCTGAGTGCGACGCACCGGTCGTCCCAGCGGGTTCAGGACGCATTGAGAGGTGTTGTAGATAATCGAGGTATCGAACTCGTTGCTGTGCCCCAAAGCCTTGCGATACAGCAGCAGATTTTCCTCGTTCATCAACAATCCATTGTTATGCATCAGATCGTTGAGATTTTCGGTACTGTTGAAAAATTCGTTGTGCTTCATCCCCTCCGGCACTTCCAGAGGGATGGGACGGAAGGGAGTGGTAATTTCGCGGGGGCCGGATTGCGTCATACTGGTTCCAGGTTTAGGTGCTGTAATGGGTAATGAGTGATGGGTGAGGCGAAAAAGCGAGGTTGGCGCGGTTTTGACTTTCCGCATCCCACATCACCCATCACCCATCACCCATCACCCTCAGCCGTACAGCTTCCGGCCGCGCCGGCGCTGGCGGTGGGCGCGCTTCTCATCGGCTTCGGTCTTGGGTGCAGGCACCCTGTCGGCAAAGGGGTTATGCCCCTGCTTGAACTGTACCCTGAGCGGCGTGCCCGTCAACTCGAACGCCTTGCGGAAGGTGCTTTCCAAATAGCGTTTGTAGCTGTCGGACAGACTCGCCAGCGAGGTGCCGTGAATAATCACCAGCGGCGGATTGGAGCCACCCTGGTGGGCGTAGCGCAGCTTGGGGCGGAACGGGCCGGACTTGGGCGGTTGGTGCTGAGTAGTGGCTTCGAGGAGGATGCGGGTCAATCTAGGCGTTGGCATCTTGATCATGGCCGACTCATAGGCTCCGTCGATGGACTTGAACAGGCCGCCCACGCCACTGCCCTGCAGGGCGGAAATATAGTGGAACTTGGCAAAATCAAGAAACTGCAGCTTGCGTGCGATGTCGTTCTTGACCACCTCGCGCCGGTCGGCGGAAAGATCGTCCCATTTGTTGACCGCCACCACCAGCGCACGGCCGCTTTCCAGAATGAAGCCGGCGATATGGGCATCCTGCTCGGACACGTCCTGGCGGGCGTCCAGCACCAGCACCACCACGTTGGCATCTTCCACCGCCTGCAGGGTTTTCACCACGGAAAACTTCTCGATTGCCTCGAACACCTTGCCGCGCTTGCGGATGCCGGCGGTATCGATCAGGGTGTAACGCTTGCTATCGCGCTCGAAATCGATGTAGATACTGTCGCGCGTCGTACCCGGCTGGTCGAAGGCGATGACCCGTTCCTCGCCGAGCAGGCTGTTGACCAGCGTAGACTTGCCCACGTTGGGGCGGCCGACGATGGCGATCTTGGGGTGATCGTCCTCCTCCTCGTCAACCTCATCCAGCGGGAAGCTCTCCAGCGCCAGCTCCACCAGGTCATGCACGCCTTCGCCATGCGCACCCGAGATCACCAGCGGGTCGCCCAGTCCGAGTTCGTAGAATTCGGCGGCAACTACATCGCGCCGCATGCCCTCAGCCTTGTTCACCGCCAGGAATAATGGCCGGCCCAGTTTTCGCAACTGGTCGGCGATGATCTTGTCCTGGGCGGTCAAGCCCTGGCGCGCATCGACCAGAAACACGATAGCATCGGCCTCGTCCACCGCCTGCAGGGTCTGCCGTGCCATTTCGTGAAGAATGCCGTCCTTCGCCACCGGCTCGAAACCGCCGGTATCCACCACCAGATAGGGCCTGTCTCCCACCCGGCCATGGCCGTAATGACGGTCGCGCGTCAACCCCGGCAGGTCCGCAACGAGCGCGTCGCGGCTTCGGGTTAACCGGTTGAACAAAGTGGATTTGCCGACATTGGGACGGCCGACCAGTACGAGTGTGGGTTTCATAATTCAGGTGTAATGGTTATGGGTGATGGGTGATGGGTTATTCGTGATGGGTTATGGGTGAGGAGGAAGGAGCAACAGCCAATGCCATTACCCATTACTCATTACCCATTACTCGTCGCTCATTACCCATCGCTCCTCACCCGTTACTGCACAGTTAACGCGTACAAACCGCCATTGCGAGTCTGCACCAGGAAACCTCGGCTCAGCGCCACGGGAGGTGCGCCGATCTGGCTGCCATCGGTGGCAATGCGTGCTGCAAAGCTGCCATCCTCCCGCGCCAGCAGATGGACATAGCCCTGTACATCGGCCACCGCGATGTAGCGTCCAAGAGCCAGTGGCGCAGTAGCTTGGCGGGCAAGCAGCTTGTCCTGCTTCCACAGGCTCGCACCGCTGTTCTTGTCGAGGGCATGGATCGCGCCGCGAGTATCGCTGACGTAAATGCTGCGATCATCCATCGCCAGACCGGCGGAACTGGAGACATCACGCGCCCAGAGCAGGTTGCCGCTGGCAATATCGAAGCAGGCTGTACGCCCCTGATAGGCGGTGGCGCAGATCATGCGGTCATCCACCACCGGCAGGCTGCTGACATCGGTCACACGCTCCAGCTCGGTGGCGCCACGCGGCAGAGCTACGGTCGCTTCCCAACCCATGTTGCCGTTCGCCAGGTTGAGCGCCACCAGCTTGCCACCAGCAAAACCGGCGAACACCGCACCGTGCGTCACCACCACGCCGGCATTGCTGCGCAGGGCAAGCGCCGGCATGGCGCGCTGGTATACCCACTTGCGCTTGCCATCCCTGGCATCCAGCCCGAAAATGCGGCCGTCGCCGGCGCGCACCACGACGATGTCATTGGCCACCTGCGGCGCACTCAATATTTCGCTCGAAAGACGTGCCTGCCAGAGCGGCTGGCCCTTGGCGTTGAAGGCCAGCACCTCGCCCTTGGCAGTTCCCACTGCCACCAGACCGCTGTCCGCACCGACGCCACCGGAAATCTTGCGCCCGGAATCGATGTTCCACTGTTGCTTGCCAGTCTCCGCACTAAAACGAACGATCTTCCCATCCATGCTCGCCGCGTAAACGCTGTCGCTCACCACAGCGGGAAACAACACCGTATCCCCGGCCCCACCGACGCGCTCCTGCCAACTCGACTTGAGTTCCACCGAAGGCTTGAATTCGACCAGCGTTGCCGGCTTCTCACCGGCATCCTTGCCACCCCAGAGACCAAAACCGGTAGTAACCTTCTCCCCCATGCCGCTGCAACCAGCCAGCTGGAAAATGGTTGCCAGCACTAGCAGCCATCTTATTGGCTCATTGCGCCTCATCCGCGTTCTCCCAGGCCATCCAGCTTCATTTCCACGACTTGGCGATAAGCGCTTTTTTCGTCGATTTTTTTCAGTGCGGCCTGGTAGGCAACACGGGCATCCGCCATCTTGCCCTGAGCCATCAGCACGTCTCCTTTAAGATCGGAAAAGAGGCCGTCAAACGCCTTTTCATGCGGCGCTTCCAGCGTTTTCATGGCTTCCTCGTAAGCTTTCTCATCCAGCAGGATACCGGCCAGGCGCAACCGGGCGATGTCGCGCGCACCCTCTTCCTTGGCATGTTCGATCACCCATTGCAGCTGTGCCTTGGCGCTCTTGGCATCGCCCGCTTCATAGTTAACCCCGGCCGCAAGCAGCGCGGCTCTCGAGGCATAAGGCGTGCCCGGATATTTTTCGATAAGCTGGCCAGCCGCATCACGGATGCGCTTGGTATCCTTGCTCTGCACCCCGCTTTGCACCGCTTCGTAAGCCAGCGCCGCCTGGCGCTGCTGGTTATTCTGGTAGACACGCCAACCCTGCATGCCGGCCGCCACCGCGGCGAACACCGCGACCGCCAGCATCACGGTCGTCCCGTTCTTTTTCCACCAGTCTTTCAGCTCGTCTACTTTTTCCTGTTCTTCAAGATCGTAAGCCATGTTTTTCCCCGTTTAAATAAAGTTAGCGCTGTCCAATACCGATCAGACTCGCCGCCGAATCCACCGTCATCCGCATCTGCTCTCCCAGATCGCGCAGCGGCTTGAGGCTGACTTCCCCTGCCCCAGCCTCATCGTCACCGACGATCAGCGCATAGCGCGCTCCGCTGGCATCTGCCTTTTTCATCTGCGACTTGAAGCTGCCGCCACCGCAATGCAGGAGCACGTGCAATCCCTGGTCGCGCAGCTGTTCAGCCGCCACCATGGCAAATTTGTTTGCCGCATCACCCTGGTGCACCAGATAAACATCGGGGGCGACCCGAGGCGCCTGAAATGCGTATTCCTCCAGCAGTGCCAGCAGCCTCTCTACGCCCATGGCGAAACCGCAAGCCGGTGCCGGTTTGCCGCCGATCTGCTCGATCAGACCGTCGTAACGTCCCCCCGCGCACACCGTACCCTGCGCGCCGAGTTTGGTGGTTACCCATTCGAATACAGTAAAGTTGTAATAATCCAGCCCACGCACCAGACGTGGGTTGATCTGGTATTCGATGCCGGCATCGCGCAGCATCACCTGTAAATCCTCGAAATGCTTGAGCGACGCTTCGTCAAGATCATCCAGCAGCCTCGGTGCCGCCTCGATGATCTCCTGCAGAGCCGGATTCTTGCTGTCAAGCACCCGTAGCGGGTTGGTGTGCAGGCGCCGGCGCGAATCCTCGTCGAGGATATCGACACGCTGCTCCAGGTAATGCACCAAGCGAGCACGGTGGCGCGCACGGTCTGCACTGTTGCCCAGCGTGTTGATCTGCAGGGCAATATCGGGCAGGCCGAGCCGCTTCCACAGCCGCGCCGTCATGATGATATGTTCGGCATCCATGTCCGGCCCGGCGTAGCCCAGCGACTCCACTCCGACCTGGTGAAACTGGCGGTAGCGTCCCTTCTGCGGGCGCTCGTGGCGGAACATCGGCCCGGTGTAATAAAGGCGTTGCGGGGCATTGTACAGCAGGTTGTGCTGGATCGCCGCGCGCACGCAAGAGGCGGTGCCTTCCGGTCGCAGCGTCAAGCTGTCGCCGTTGAGTGCATCGACGAAGGTGTACATTTCCTTCTCGACGATGTCCGTGACCTCGCCGATGGCGCGCTTGAACAGCGCGGTCTGCTCGACGATCGGCATGCGGATGCTGCGGTAGCCGTAGCTGCGCAGCCAATCCTCCACGGTTTCCTCGAAAAAGGTCCAAACATCGGAGTGTTCCGGCAGGATATCGTTCATCCCGCGTATGGCTTGAATTTGGCTCATTACTGTTGCGACTCTTGTTTCATCCGGGCGATACGTTCGCGAACCTGCCGCTCCAGTTGGTCCACGATCTCATTTTCCGTCACTTTGTAGGCAGGCTTGCCCTCAACATAGAGCATGTTGGGTGAGCCGCCGGCGATGCCGAAATCCGCCTCACGCGCTTCGCCCGGCCCGTTCACCACACAGCCCATCACCGCCACATCCATGTGCTCGAGCACATCCTCAAGGCGCGCTTCCAGCGCGTTGACGGTCTTGATCACGTCGAACTCCTGGCGCGAGCAGGACGGGCAGGCAATGATGTTTATCCCCTTGCTGCGGATATGCAGGCTCTTCAGGATGTCGAAGCCGACCTTGACCTCTTCGATCGGATCAGCTGCCAATGAAACCCGGATGGTGTCGCCGATGCCGGCAGCCAGCAACATGCCGAGGCCAATCGCCGACTTGACGCTACCGGAACGCAACCCACCCGCTTCGGTAATGCCGAGGTGCAGCGGTTGCTCGATCTGGCCGGCCAGCAATTTATAGGCCTCGACCGTGGTGAACACGTCGGAGGCCTTGAGGCTCACCTTGAAATCCGGGAAATTCAGGCGGTCGAGGATCTCGATGTGGCGCATCGCCGATTCCACCAGGGCCTCGGGAGTGGGTTCGCCGTATTTCTTTTGCAGATCCTTTTCCAGCGAGCCGGCGTTGACACCGATGCGGATCGAAATGCCGTGGTCTTTCGCCGACTGTACCACCGCCTGCACGCGATCCTCGCGCCCGATATTGCCGGGGTTGATGCGCAAACAGTCAGCGCCCAGTTCAGCGACGCGCAGGGCGATTTTATAATCGAAATGAATGTCGGTGATCAAGGGCACCGGCGAACGTTTTTTGATCTCGCCGAAAGCTTCCGCAGCCTCCATGCTGGGAACGGAAACCCGTACGATATCCACACCCGCCTTCGCTGCGCGACTGATCTGGGCGAGCGTCGCCTCGATGTCGCAGGTTTCGGTGTTGGTCATGGTTTGTACGCTGATCGGCGCATCGCCGCCGACGGCGACCGAACCGACCATGATCTGCCGGCTCTTGCGGCGGGGTATTTCAGGTTTAAACATGGTTTACTCGATGGTCAGCCGCGCCACATCCACCTTGATGTGGGGCGCAAGGTCGACCGGCTTGTCGTTGTAAGTCAGTCTGACGTGGGCGGCATTGCCAATCACCAGGGAAAACGGCGGGTTGCCGCGCACCGACTGCTGGCTGCCTTTCGGGTTCAACTGATAAAAAATGACCTTACCGTTTTTATCCTTCACCTCGACCCAGGAATCGCCGTCGAACACAAACTGCAGGAGCCGGCCACCGACTTCCGCCACAGGAGGAGCTGAGGGAATCAGGGCCTCGGCAGTAGCCGGAGCAACCGGGGCAGCGACGGGTGCAGTTGTAGTTGCAGGAGCCGGCTCGGCAGCTTGATTCGTGACGGGCGCAGTCTGAACCGGTGCCTCAGCTTGCGGCAACGACAGAACCATCGTGGCTTCTCCAGCGGACTTCAACGGTATATCCTGGGGCGATGGTTGCCTCTGGAGCAATTCGACCATTCCCCAGGACAAGACCAACACTGCCACACCGATGATTGCGGCATATTTCGCCCATGGCTTGCCGGAGTGATCGCCAAATGGCATCAGCCTGCGCTTGCCGCCAAATTCAATCCTGCTCGTTGGCACTGCAATCGTCTGGGCTTGAGGTGGCTCAGGCTGGCAGAGTGCCAGCAACGGTTCGGGATCGAGCTGCAGCAGCTTCGCATAATTACGAAGAAAGCCACGCAGAAATGTCTTGCCCGGCAGGCTGGCAGGGTCATCCGCCTCCAGCGCCTCGACCTGGCGCGGAGCAAGCCTGAGTTGTCGTGCCACTTCAGCCACGCTCAAGCCAAGCCGCTCGCGTGCTTCGGTAAGCACCTCGCCCGCGCTCGGCCTAACCTCTGTCTGCTGCTCAGCGGCATAACCCCCAAATTCTTCAGTCTCTTCAGTCACTCAATACCTCACGCTATTAGGGCCTGCAAACGAATAACCAGAACATTCTGGCTGCGCTGGTGGGGCGCGCTGCTGCGTTGCCGGTCGCTTGCAGGGAATGGCCATGCGGCGCGCCCGGCGTCTTGCATCGCATCCCACCAGCACACCCATAATTGTCCAGGTTATTCATTTACAGGCCCTTACTCATATTTCCCGCTGCGCAACGCCTGGGCTTCAGGCGAATCGGGGAAGGTTTTCCTCAGTTGCAGGCCATAACTGGCTTCGTCGCTGCGGTTGCCCAACCTGCGCTCGATGCGCATCCCCAGCCACAAGCTTTCCGGGGTCGGAGCGGCAATCTGGGAAAACTGATTAATAAATTTCTTGGACTCGCCGTAGTTTCCACGCTTGAAGTTAATATCGGCCAAGTGGAATAGTGCCTGAGGCTGACGGGGTTGAAGACTGATCGCTTTCAGCAGAAACTCCTCAGATTCGACGTCGTCATTTTTCTTGCGCGCACAAATCCCGGCGTTGAGATAAGACTTCTCGGGTGTGGCGTACAGGGGATTCTTCAGCGCCGCCATGAAATACCGGATGGAATCGTCGATCTTGCCGCGCTGACACAGAAACCAGCCGTAATTGTTGTTGGTGTCGGAATCGGTGCTGCTCAGGCTGAGCGAGCGGCGAAAACTCTCTTCCGCCCGGTCATCCTCCCGCAACGTCATGTAAACCAGGCCCAACATGTTATAGGCAGGCGCAAAGTCGGAATCCGCCCGGATCGCCAAATTCAGCTCATCCAGCGCCACGCCTAACTGACCGGAACTAAAATAGGCCGCGCCCAGATCGGTGTGGATCTGGGCACGCTGGCGCGCTTCGGTCTGCTCTTCCGCAGAGGCATAGCCCCCCGCCAGAAAGCCGGCTCCGAGCACCGTCAGAAATAATAGTTGCTTCAGGTTTTGCCTAATGCTCATGCAGCTACCTCATCAATCGCCATAGCGTTTCCCACCGAGTCATGTCGGTGGCCGGCTGCATACGATCCCACACGGGCTTTAGCCCGTAGTGGGTCGGAGTCCCCTTGTGGGGCAATCGCGGTCGGTCGCATCCAGCCTGCGGCCGGAACCTGCTCCCTGCTCATGCAGCCGCCTCATCAATCACCATAGGGTTTTTCCCCGAGTCCTGTCGGTGGCCGGCGGCAATCGCGGCCGGTCGCATCCGGCCTACGGCCAGAACCTGCTTCCTGCTCATGCCGCCACCTCAATTTTTATCGTGCGCCTGGTTTTATCCTGCACTTTGCCTGCCAGCTGGCCGCAGGCGGCGTCGATGTCGTCGCCGCGAGTCTTGCGTGTCGTCACCACGCGTCCGGCTTCGATCAAAATCGCTCCAAAACGGCGAATGACATCGGCGGGCGAACGCTTGTATTCAGAATCCGGAAACGGATTGAATGGGATCAGGTTGAACTTGCACGGCACGTCACGCGTCAGGGCGACCAGCTCACGCGCATGCGCAGGGCTATCGTTGACGCCGTCCAGCATGACGTATTCGAAAGTAATGAAATCCCGCGGCGCATCGACGACATAACGACGGCAGGCCGCCATCAGCTCGCTCAGCGGGTATTTTTTGTTGACCGGCACCAGTATGTCGCGCAATGCGTCGTTCGGTGCATGCAGCGAAACCGCCAGTGCCACCGGGCACTGCTCGCGCAGACGATCCATGGCAGGGACGATGCCGGAAGTGCTGACGGTCACGCGGCGACGTGACAAGCCATAGGCGTTGTCGTCCAGCATCAGGTGCAACGCGGTCACAGTATTGTCGAAATTGAGCAGGGGCTCGCCCATGCCCATCAGCACCACGTTGCTGATCACTCGTTCATTTCTTGGTGTGCATCCTAGCGCCTTGTTCGCCCACCACAACTGGCCGATGATCTCGGCCACGCTGAGGTTGCGGTTAAAACCCTGCTTTCCGGTAGAGCAAAAACTGCAATCCAGGGCACAACCCACCTGTGAGGAAACGCACAGAGTGCCGCGATCACCCTCGGGAATGAAGACGGTTTCAACGCCCTGCCCTGCACCCACGTCGAGCAGCCACTTGCGTGTGCCGTCGTCGGAAATCTGCTCCTGCATCAAGCGCGGCGGTTCGACTACCGCCAGCCCGCCCAACTTCTCCCGCAATGCCTTGGACAGATCGCTCATCCGGGAGAAATCGCTTTCCCCGAACTGATGCATCCAGCGCAGCAGCTGCTTGGCGCGGAACGGCTTTTCGCCGCTTTCCGCGAAGAAAGCAGCAAGCTTCTCTTGGTCGAAGTCGAGCAGGTTAATAGTCATCGAACCCTCTCCCCAACCCTCTCCCGTCTCGCCGGCTTGAGCCGCTTGCGGGGGATACTCCTTGCGGGTGCAAGGGAGAGGGGGGGGCGAACGAGAAAAGCGCTTGCTTTGATTGGGTCATTAACTTGAATAGACTTCCATCGACGGGAAGAAATAGGCAATTTCTGTCCTGGCATTATCCAGGCTATCGGAGCCGTGCACTGCATTAGCATCGATGCTCTCGGCGAAATCGGCGCGGATGGTGCCCTTGTCGGCCTTCTTCGGGTCGGTGGCGCCCATCAGCTCGCGGTTCTTGGCAACAGCGTTCTCGCCTTCCAGCGCCTGCACCATCACCGGGCCGGACATCATGAATTCGACCAGATCCTTGAAGAAAGGACGCTCGCGATGAACGGCGTAGAAGCCCTCGGCTTCGGTACGGCTCAAATGGATCATGCGCGAGGCGACGATTTTCAGGCCATTGCTTTCGAAGCGGGAATAAATTTTGCCGATCACATTTTTTGCCACTGCGTCGGGTTTGATGATTGAGAGGGTGCGTTCAACAGCCATTCGTTTTCTCCAGATTGCTTAAATTTAAAACGTGTAAAAATACCACATTTATCACTTAAAATAAACGTCTTATGTGACCTTGACCCCCTGCGCTGTTGTGGCCGGGGATATCGTGCTACCATGCAGCGCAGCCGGATTTTCCATTAAAACAAGGACAATACCATGCCGGAGCAACCGTCACTCGACGAACAAAACGAGATCAAGAAACGCGCTATCCGACGCGTTATTGTCGCTTCTGTCCTGGTGGCAGCCGCCATCGCAGCACTCACCGTCCTGACCCGCTATAAATCGGAAGCACCCGTCACCCGGACCACCACGCCGGGCACCGTACTTCCCCCCATCACACAACCCGAACCTACCGCGCCGGCCCCGGAAGAAGTGGCCGCCCCGCCGACCACCCCGCCAGAGCAGGAAGCTCAACCCACCACGCCACCACCGCCACCTCCAGAGGTCGTGAACGCACCCACGCCAGTCACGCCGGCCGGACCGGCGCCAAAAGCCGCCAAACCAACGTCCATCAGACCCGGCACTGAGGCCGAAATTTCAGCCCACCCCGCCCCGGCCAAGCCTGCCGCCGCACAGCCTCAAGCCGCTACACGCGCCGCCCAGGAAATGCAGCCTGCGCAACCGGCAAAAGCCGTCGCCGAGAAAGCCTCGCCACCCGCCAAGGCCGCCGAGCCCGCACCCAAGGGTTATACCGTGCAGCTCGGCGTCTTCTCCAACCCGACCAATGCCCTCCAACTGCAAGAAAAACTGGCGCAGAACGGCATCAAATCCTACACCGAAACCAAACTCAACGTCGGTCCGTTCCAGAGCAAGGCCGAAGCCGACCAGGCACTGGCAAAGATCCGTTCGCTGGGCGTCAGCGCAGTAGTCGTGCCGGTTAAGTAAATCCAGCCATGTGGCAGTACGCACTGAAAATCGCACTCACTACGGCCATCATCGTGGCCGTCTCCGAAATTGCAAAGCGCAGCTCGTTCTGGGCCGCAGCACTGGCGTCATTGCCGCTCACGTCGCTACTTGCACTCATATGGCTCTATGTTGAAACCGGCAACACACAAAAGGTCGCCGCGCTTTCGGAAGGCATTTTTTGGCTGGTTATCCCATCGCTGCTGCTGTTCGTCTTGCTCCCACTGCTCTTGCGTGCCGGTTGGGGTTTTTGGGCCAGCCTCAGCACCTCCTCGGTGGCTACCGCCGCGGCATATTTCGGCATGGTATGGATATTGGGACGACTTCACATCAACCTATAAAAAGCAGTTCAGCCACGGATTAACACAGATGTACACAGATTATCAATGAGTTACCTTTCTGATCCCAAGCACCTTCCGGATGAATGGCAATATTCGCGCAAGGCATTGTTTTATCTGTGTTAATCCGTGTTAATCTGTGGCTAATAGCCGTTTTTAGGATCAATCTATAGTCGCTAAAACCCCATCAGCAGCAACCACATCGGCAACGTCACCATCGCCAGCAGCGTGGTCACCATCACCTGGGCGGCGCTGATGCTGCCGTCCCCGCCCATGCGCATCGCCAGCACGTAAGACACCGTCGAGACCGGTAGCGCGGCCATCAGCACGGCGATGTGGAAATACACCCCGGTCAGACCAAAGGCCGATGCCAGCCCCCAAGCAATGGCGGGCAGCATCAGCAGCTTCACGATCACGCCGTACCACAGGGTTCCCCGGTGGTGGTTCAAACTCTGTAGCTTCAAGCCGGCGCCGACGGCGATCAGTCCCATCGGCAGCGAGGCCTGGGAGAGAAGCGCGATGGGGCGCTGCAATAAATCCGGCAAATGCAGCCCGGCCAGACTAAAAGCAATCCCGCCTGCGGTTGCCATGATCAGTGGGTTGAACAGGATTTCCTTCAGCCATTTTCCCTCGCCGTGGCGCGCCAGCGCCCACACCGAGGCCACATTGGCCATCGGCACCAGAAAACCCATCAGCAATCCGATCGCCGCCAGCCCATCCTGACCATGAATAGACCCCGCCACGGCCAATCCCACGTAGCTGTTGAAGCGGAAGGACGACTGGAACGATGCAGAAAACACCTTGGGCGGCGCGTGAAACAGGGGTTTCGCCACATAGCCGAGGACCATGCCAGCCAGCATGTAAAGGCTGGCCACCTCCAGCATCGGCGTGGCCGCGCCCAGATCGATCTGGAAACCGGACAGGGAATGGAACAGCAGCGCGGGGAAAAACACGTAGTAAACCAGCCTGTCCAATTGCGGCCAGAAATCGTCGCGCAAACGGAACCATCGGCGCAGCCCATAGCCGAGCAGTATCAAGGCAAAGATCGGAATGATGGCCTGTGCAACGGACATGTCGCCTCAACAAGGTCGTAATCAGGGGTTAAACAAGAACGCCCCACAATCAGGCGGGGCGTTCCACGGAGAGCAAAACGGCCTACTTATACAGCAGGTGCGGCAGCCACAAGGAGATTTCCGGCACGTAGGTGATCAGGCCCAGATAGAGCAGCATGACACCCACCCAGGGCAGCGCCGCGATCGACACCTCGGTCAGCCCCATCTTCGCCAGATGGCTGGCGACAAACAGGTTCAGCCCGACTGGCGGGTGGATCATGCCGATTTCCATGTTCACCACCATGATGATGCCGAGATGGATCGGGTCGACCCCCAAGGTTTTGGCAATCGGCAGGAACAGCGGCGCCAGGATCAGAACGATGGAGCTGGGCTCCATGAATTGCCCCGCCGCGATCAGGGCGAGATTCACCACCAGCAGGAACATCCAGGGTTGGAGGTGCTGCGCCACCACCCAGGAAGACATCGCCTGCGGGATCTGTTCTGAAGTCATCAGGAAGGAGAACAGGATGGCGTTGGTGATGATGTACAGCAGCATGGCGCTGGTATTGGCCGCACTCAGCAGCACCTTGGGGACTTCCTTCCACTTCAGGTCACCATAGAAGAACATCGCCGCGATAAAAGCATAGACGGCGGCAACCGCCGCGGCTTCAGTCGGCGTGAAAATCCCGCCGTAAATGCCCCCGATCACGATGACGACGAGGAGCATTCCGCCCCAGGCATCCTTGAACGAATCCCAAAACTCCTTGGAAGTGGGTTTGGGCTGGGTGGGAAAGCCGTGCCGTTTGGCCTGGATGAATACCAGCCCCATCATGATGATCGCAAGCAGGATGCCCGGCACGATGCCGGCAATAAACATCTTGCCGGCACTCTCGGACGTGGCGACCGCATAGATGATCATCACGATGGAAGGCGGGATCAGGATGCCGAGCGACCCGGCACTGGTGATCACACCGACGCTGAACCTTTTCGGATACCCGGCCTTCACCATCGCTGGCAGCATCACCGAACCGATCGCCATCACTGTGGCCGGGCTGGAACCGGAGATCGTGGCAAAAAAGGCACTCGCCAACACCGCGGCCATCGCCATACCCCCCGGCATCCACCCCACCAGGTTGTTGGCGAAGCGGATGATGCGCGACGCGATTTTCCCATCGATCAGGAACTGCCCGGACAGCACGAAGAACGGCACCGCCATGATGGCGTAGCTTTCCAAGCCGGTGAACAGTCGCTGCGAGATGATATTGACCGTATCGAACGAAAACGAGGAAAAGCCGAGCAGGAATACCAGCACGGTCATGCCGAGCGCGATGGAAATCGGCGTGCTGGTGATGAGGAGCAGCAGGAGGATGGAGATGATCAGGAGGAAAGTCATGGCAGCGCCTCCTTCTCGTGAACCACATCGACTTCACGGTCTTCCTCTTCGCCATAGGTATGGGTATGGACGTGGCCGGTCTTGAGGAAGAGCAGCATCGCCTGGATGAAACGGTAGCACATCAGACCGGAACCGAAAGGGATCGCCAGGTAGATCACCCACATCGGCCATTCCAGGTCAGGTGAAATCTGGCCAGTACCGTAGATGAAGATCACCCAGCGCGCACCGAAAAAGGCGATGACGCCGGTGAAAATCACGCCCAGAGACATGGCGGCAATAATCAACAGACGCTTGATCGAAGGACGCGCCGCGTTAACCACGAAATCCACGCCGATATGAATGCCGGTGCGCACGCCATAAGCCGCACCGAATTTTGCCATCCAGATGAACAGGTAAATCGTCAACTCCTGCGCCCAGCTGATACCGGTGCCACCCAGATAGCGCATCGTCACGGCGGCGAACGTAACCAGCGTGGCGCTGGCCATGAAGGTGGTGATCAGGATTTCTTCAAGACGATCCAGAATGCGGTTAATCATATCGGCCTGGCCTTTAATGATAATACCCGGATAAAAAGATCCCGGCTTGGAGCCGGGGTAATCAGTGAAAGGCAATCCGGTTATTTCATGGCGTGGTGCTCTTTTGCCACCTGGGCGGCTATGCCATACACCGCCTGGATGATGTCCTTGCCAATCACGTCCTCGAACTCCTTGTGCACCGGCAACAGCGCTTTATGCCACTCGATCCGTTCCTTCAGAGAAAGAACGTAGATCTCCGTAGTCTTGGCCGCCTTCACCTTGGCCAGCGCTTCGTCGTTTTCCTTCTGGGCGATATCGCGCTCGAAAACGGTCGCTTCCTTCATTGCCGACTCCAGAGCGGTGCGAACATCGGCCGGCAGTCCATCCCAGAACTTTTTGTTGACCACTACTGCGTAACCCAGATAGTTGTGGTCGGAAATCGTCATATGTTTCTGCACTTCATGCATCTTCTGTGTGTAGAAGTTGGATACGGGGTTCTCGGTGCCATCCACCACGCCCTGCTGCAGGCCGGTGTACACTTCGCTGAACGCCATCACTTGCGGGTTCGCACCAAGAGCTTTCATTGTCGCATCCAGCACCTTGGAAGACTGAATACGCATCTTCAGCCCCTTGAAATCCGCCACGGTGCGCATCGGCTTGTTCGCGCTCATCTCCTTGAAGCCGTTGTCCCAGAAGGTCAACCCCGTGACGCCCTTGGTTTCCAGCTTGGCGAACAGCTTCTTGCCAACTTCGCCATCCATCACCCGATACAGCACTTCCTTGCTGGGAAAAATGTAAGGCAGGTCGAACACTTCGAATTCGCGTGCACCCATCGGACCAAACTTGGAAAGAGACGGTGCCAGCATCTGCACTGCGCCGAGCTGCAGCGCCTCCATTTCCTCGCGATCCTTGTAAAGCTGGCTGTTGGGATAAACCTCGACCTTGACCTTGCCTTTGGTCTTTTCCTCGGCCAGCTGCTTAAATTTCTCTGCCGCCCGGCCCTTGGGCGTATCGGGCGCCACCACATGACTGAACTTGATGATAATTTCCCCTGCGGCATTGGCAAACCCGCTCACACCAAGGGCCAGAACGAACATCATTGCTGTGCTAAATTTCATGGTGGCATCTCCTAGTAAATCCTGATTATATGTACCGGTAACCGGCATTGACTCACAACGGACAGCAAACTCCTCTATAAGATACACAACCCGTGAACGAAGATACTATACGGGTGTTTCGAATTTTACAACAACCCCAATTTCGCCTTCATCGGCCCGGTACTCACATGCTGCTCCGATGCCCGGCACGAACACCAGCTTTTCCCCGCTGAACAGCAACGGTAGCCTTTTCCGCTGCCACGGGGGGATGCCGGCTTCCTGCAACAAATTCTTCAAGCTCCGGCTGGGCCGGCGGCAATCCGGGCGCAGCCGCTCGCCGCCGCGGCGCAGCCTGACCGTAACCGGTTCGGCGCTCAGCCTGGCCAGGCTCAACCCCTGCCCCACCGTCCGCTCGAATACAAGCCTGCCGCCTGAATCGGGCAGTTTCAGTTCGTCCTGGAATGTCCAGGTCAATGCCAGTTCGGGTTGCGACACAAGCGACTTTTTCTTGCCCTCGGGTGATTTGGCCGAGGGTTCCAGGTAAACCTCGCCGCGGTAACGCCGGATTACGTTATCGCCGAGATGTACGAGAACCTGGGCGTCGTCGCGGGAGCCGCACAGCTGCTGCAGGACATTTTCCAGCCGCCCGGCCGAGGGCATGGGTACGCCCAGTTGCGCCAGCCAGTAGCGCAGCAGGTTCTTGGCGCGCGCCGCAGACAGGCCGCGCAGCACCTCCACCTTTAGCCTGCCGCCGCTTGCTGCCGCCGCGCAATCCAGCCGCGCCAGATCGTTCATCAATTGCGCGCTTTCTGCCAGATTCCGGCTGGCACGGGCAAAGGTTTCGCGGTATCCGGGAAAGCGCCGCTCCAGCAAAGGCATTACCCGATGACGCAAGTAGTTGCGATCGTAAGCAATGTCGGCGTTACTCTCGTCCTCAATCCAATGCAGGCCGCGCAGGACGGCGTAGTCGAGAATAACTCGCCTCGGCACATCGAGCATGGGACGAACGTAGTGAGGAGCATCCTCCATCAACCCCTCACGCCTCACGCCCATCGCGCTCATTCCCTTCGCTCCGGCGCCACGAAGCAACTGGAGCAGCAACGTTTCCGCCTGATCGTCAAGATGTTGTGCCAGCACGATAAAATCAGCTTGCTGTTCGGCAAACACCCGATAGCGGGCGTCCCGGGCCAGTGCCTCCAGGCTCTCGCCCGGCTGGTGCTTGAGATCGACCTTAACGACATGGAAAGGAATGTTGTACCCGGCACACAGCCGGGCGCAAAACTCGGCCCAATCGGCCGCATTCGGGCTGATCTGATGGTTGACGTGAACAACGGAAAGAGGGAAATGCAGACTGGTGCGAAGTTGTGCAAGGATGTCGAGCAGGGCCACGGAATCCGCCCCGCCGCTCAGGGCCAGCGCGAGATGCCGGCCCGGTTGAACCCAATTTTTTAGTTTGGCTTCGACAAACGCGGGCAGATCACTTGGTAGCAGTTTCTTTGAACTTGCCATAGCCCATCAGCCGCTCGAAACGCGATTTGAGCAGATCGTCCAGCGACTGGTCCTGAAGCCGGCGCAGGCTTTCCTGCAATGCTTTTTTCAGACTTTGCATGACCGCATCCGGATCGCGGTGAGCGCCGCCGAGCGGCTCGCTCACGATCTTGTCCACCAGGCCCAGGGTTTTCAGACGGTTGGCGGTGATTCCCAGCGTTTCCGCGGCTTCCGGCGCCTTGCTCGCGCTCTTCCACAGAATCGAGGCGCAGCCCTCCGGCGAAATCACGGAATAGCTCGAATATTGCAGCATCAGCATGACATCGCCGACGCCGATGGCCAGCGCACCGCCCGAACCGCCTTCGCCGATGATGGTGCAGACGATCGGGGTTCTGAGTTCGGCCATGACATACAGGTTGCGCGCAATCGCCTCGGACTGGCCGCGCTCCTCCGCGCCGATGCCGGGATAGGCGCCCGGCGTATCGATGAAGGTCATGATCGGCAGGCCGAATTTTTCCGCCTGACGCATCAAACGCATTGCCTTGCGGTAGCCTTCGGGACGCGGCATGCCGAAATTGCGGTAGATTTTCTCCTTGGTATCTCGACCCTTCTGCTGGCCGATTACCATCACCGGCTGACCGTTGAAGCGCGCCAGGCCGCCCACGATGGCCGGATCGTCGGAGAAGGCACGGTCGCCGTGCAGTTCCTCGAAATCGGTGAAAATATTTTGAATGTAGTCGAGCGTATACGGCCGCTGCGGGTGCCGGGAAACCTGCGAAACCTGCCAGGCTGAAAGCTTGGCGTAAAGATCCTTGGTCAACGCCTGATTCTTTTTCTGTAGCCGCCCGATTTCCTCGGAGATATCCACGGCGGAGTCATCCTGCACGAAGCGGAGCTCCTCGATCCTGGCCTCAAGTTCGGCGATCGGCTGTTCAAAATCAAGAAAAGTGGTTTTCATAGACAAGCAGTTCAAATTCATGAAAGCGTAATGATACAGGATTTCCCTCCAGCCCAAACAGGTCTGACTCAACCTTCCATCGGGGTATAATCGCCGCCATGCCCAACATAGCCTCCCGCCCCTATTCACAACCTGACGCCAGCCGCCTGACAGCAAGCGGCCTTCATCCGGTACTCGCCCGCATCTACGCCGCCCGCGGCATTCAGGAAATGCGGCAGCTCGAACATGAGTTGAGCGCCCTGCTCCCTTTCACGGCATACGATCTTTCATCCCCCCCGGGGGATAGAAAGTCGGAGTCCCCTTGTGGGGAAATGAAAAACGCCGAGGAAATGGCGCGCCTGCTGGCGGATGCGATAGAGGCCGGCAAGCGCCTGCTGATCATCGCCGATTATGACTCCGATGGCGCCACGGCATGCACCGTGGCAATGCGTGCACTGCGCGAGTTCGGCGCAACCGTGGACTACCTCGTCCCCAACCGCTTCGAATACGGCTATGGGCTGACGCCGGAGATCGTTCAATTAGCGAAGGCGCGAAAACCCGACATCCTGATCACTGTGGACAACGGCATCAGCAGCGTAGCAGGCGTCGAGGAAGCCAACCTGTTGGGCATGCAGGTACTGGTCACCGACCACCACCTGCCCGGTGATGAACTGCCGGATGCCGCCTGCATCGTCAACCCGAACCAGCTTGGCTGCGGCTTTCCAAGCAAGAACCTGGCCGGCGTGGGGGTAATCTTCTACGTCATGCTGGCGCTACGTGCAGAGTTACGGAATCGGGGAAGGTACACGACCAAGCCCGAACCCAACCTGGCGAAGTGGCTCGATCTGGTAGCGCTGGGCACGGTGGCCGACGTGGTAAAGCTGGACGACAACAACCGCATCCTGGTGCACCAGGGACTCAAGCGTATCTGTGCCGGGCGAGCCTGCCCCGGCATCAATGCATTACTGAAAGTGGCAAGCAGAAAACCTGAGAAAGCTTCGACTTACGACCTCGGCTTCGTCGTCGGCCCCCGCCTGAATGCCGCCGGACGCCTGGATGACATGGCGCTGGGCATCGAATGCCTGCTCGCCGAAAACGAGGAACAGGCATTCGCCATGGCGCAACAGCTCGACGCCCTCAACCGCGAACGGCGCGAAATCGAGGCGGACATGCAGGAGCAGGCGCTGTCCGCGCTGGAGCAGGTCGAAGTGAGTGAAAACCACTCACTCAGCCTCTACGATCCGAATTGGCACCAGGGCGTGATCGGCATCCTCGCCTCGCGACTCAAGGACAAATACCACCGCCCGGTGATCGCCTTCGCCCGTAGCAACAACGGCGAGCTGAAAGGTTCCGGGCGCTCGATCCGCGGCCTGCACCTGCGCGACGCGCTGGACCTGGTCGCCAAACGGAAACCCCATCTGCTGCAAAAATTCGGCGGCCACGCCTTCGCCGCCGGCTTGACCATCCAGGAATGTCATTTCGAGGAATTCACCGCCACCTTCGAAGAAATCGCCCAGTCCCTGCTCACCCCGGCAGACCTGGAACGCATCATCGAAAGCGACGGCAGCCTGGAAACCCCGGCCATGAACCTGAACCTGGCCAAGACACTGGCGGAGCAGGTTTGGGGACAGGGCTTTCCGCAACCGGCCTTCCAGGAAAGATTTGCCGTTAAAAGCCAGCGGGTGGTAGGCGAAAAACACTTGCGGCTCAAGCTCGGCAAGACCGGCCAGATTTTCGACGGCATCCTGTTTTTTCACAATGAGCCGCTACCGGACTGGATCAACGCTGTTTACCGGCTGGACGTAAACGAGTACAACGGTTCGCAAAGCCTGCAATTGATGATCGAATATTGGGAAGAAGCCAGCGAAGGGTAAGAGGTGAACGGACAGTTCTCACCAATACCTTGAAAAAGGTGCACCATCGCTTTGCCGGGATGGGGGCCGGTCTGGCCTGGCTGCTCTGAATTCGGCTGAAGTCATTCTCTCTCCTTGCCCAGCCCTCTGGACAGCGAGGTGAGGAGGTCAATCGGTAGTGGAAATACAATAGTCGAAGACTTGTCGCCGGCAATAGCGGACAGCGTCTGCATATAGCGCAGCTGCATGGCCTCGGGCTGGCGTGAGAGTATCTGTGCCGCCTGCAACAGCTTTTCCGACGCCTGCAGTTCGCCCTCGGCATGAATCACCTTGGCGCGGCGTTCGCGCTCGGCTTCGGCCTGACGGGCAATGGCCCGCACCATCGTCTCGTCGATATCCACATGCTTGATTTCCACCATCGAGACCTTGATCCCCCAGGCATCGGTCTGCGCATCGAGCACTTGCTGGATGTCGACATTGAGCCGCTCGCGCTCGGCCAGCATCTCGTCCAGCTCGTGCTTGCCGAGCACAGAACGCAGGGTGGTCTGGGCCAACTGGCTGGTAGCGTTGATGAAGTCTTCCACCTGGATGATGGCGCGCTGCGGGTCCACCACGCGGAAATACACCACGGCGTTGACCTTGACCGAAACATTGTCGCGCGAAATCACGTCCTGGGTTGGCACGTCGAACACCACCGTGCGCAGGTCAACCCGAACCATCTGCTGGATGCCCGGAACGAGGATGATCAGGCCCGGCCCCTTGACCTTCCAGAAACGCCCCAACTGGAACACCACGCCGCGCTCGTATTCGCGCAGGATGCGGAATGATGAAAACAACAGCAGGACAATCAGGATAAGAAAGCCGGAAAATCCAAAATTGAAGTTCATGATCATCCTCCTTTTGCTGCAATGGGTGTAACCACAAGAATCAGCCCGTCCCGACTGGCAACACGGACGCGCATCCCGGGCGCCAGAGGGGCCGCACTCCGCACCTGCCAGAGTTCGCTATGGACCTTGGCCCAGCAGTAGCCGCCGGTGCATTCGTGCACCTCGCCTTCGCTGCCGATCAGCTCCTCGCTGCCGCTTACCACGGGGCGCTTTCGCGACTTGAGCGCAAGCCCGCCGATGGCGGCAATCAGGATTGCGCTAAAAACGCCCAGGATGATGATCAGCGGAAGCGGCACGCCGAAACCCGGCACATCAGTATTGATCAGGATTAGCGCACCGATAACAAATGCGGCGATCCCGCCTAATCCTAATGCACCAAAACTGGGAACGAAGGCCTCGGCCACCATGAAAGCGATGCCGAGCAGGATCAGCCCGAGTCCGGCATAGTTCACCGGCAGCAGGTGCAGGGCATACATCCCCAGCAGCAGGCAGATGGCGCCGATCACCCCCGGCGCGATCAGGCCGGGGCTGGAAAACTCGAAGATCAGGCCATAAACGCCGATCATCATCAGGATCAGCGCCATGCCGGGATCGGTGATCACGGAAAGGATCCTGGAGCGCCAATCCGGCTCGTAGTTGATGTGCGGAACGGCGGTGGTGGCAAGGGTAACCTCGCCGACCTGCAGCTTGATTTTCTTGCCATCCAGCTGTTTCAGCAAGTGCGCCAGATCGTCTGCGACATAGTCCACCACCCCGAGTTTCAGCGCCTCGCTGGCAGACAGGCTGGCGGCCCCGCGCACCGCCTGCTCCGCCCATCCGGCATTGCGTCCGCGCAACTGGGCAAGGCCGCGGATGTAGGCGGAAGCATCGTTAACCACTTTCTCTTTCATCGCGTCCCTGGATTCTTCGGCAGGCGTGCCGGCTTTATCATTGCCAGGCTTTTGCGGCGTGGGCAGAATGCCGTCACCGCCGATGGAAACAGGCGTGGCAGCGCCAAGGTTGGTGCCGGGCGCCATCGCAGCGATATGGCTGGCGTAAAGGATATAGGTGCCGGCACTGGCGGCGCGCGCGCCGCCGGGCGCGACATAGCTTGCCACCGGCACCGGGGATGCCAGGATCGCCTTGATGATGTCGCGCATCGAAACATCCAGCCCGCCCGGCGTATCCATGCGCAGCACCACCAGTTGGGCGCCCTCCCTGGACGCGAGCTCGATGCCCCGCACCACATAGTCGGCGCTGGCCGGGCCGACTGCGCCGTCCAGCGTAAGCAGCAGGACCGGCGCGCCGAACCCCCTCGCCGGAACAAGCACCAGCGCCAGCAGCAATCCGAACAGGCAAACGGCTTTACCAGATCGCACAGAGAACCTCCCCATGAATGCCTGAATCACAGACCGCGGGAAACCCCGTGGCTCAACGGTAAGTAAAGCACAACAAAGGCCGGTCTGCTTCCGGTCATCCCGGGAACCACAGAATCAGGTTCATCTCCACCGGAATATGGGCTTCCGCATGCCAGGGAATGACGCGCGGAGTAAAATCGGACACGGGGCGAACGGTTACAATCGGGCAACTGAAGACATAGCCATGAGTAGCGCCAGGAATACCGGAACGGCATTCCATCACCTGCATTGCGGCCATATCGCCTTCAGCCGGTTCGGCATACAACTGCACCTGCACCGATTCTGGTGGAATCTCACCCAGGTAGACCTGCAGGGAAAACGACCAGCCGTCCGGCAGCTCATGAATTTCCAGATTCGACATGTGCACCTTGTGCCAATGCCGCCGGACAAAAGACGCCCAGTCGGCAAGCTCTTTTGCCAGGCGCCCGCCTTCGGCAGTGCGCCGCCTGAACGCCGCAGAAGCCGGCAGATAGGCATCATGCACATATTCCTGCAACATGCGGTTGCTGCTGAACTGCGGCGCGAGCCGGGACATGCTGGCGCGCATGCGGACCACCCACTCGCGCGGTATGCCTTGCGCGTCGCGGCGGTAAAACATCGGCACGATTTCCTGCTCCAGCAGGCGGTAAAGCTGCTCGGCTTCAATCTCATCCCAGCCGGGCTCGGCATGTTCCTGACCGTCGCCCAGCGACCAGCCCACCTCTGGAGCACAGTTACAGGCCTCAGCCCACCAGCCGTCCCGTTCGGAAAGGTTGAGGCCGCCGTTGACCAGCACCTTCATGCCGGAAGTGCCGCTGGCCTCCCACGGGCGGCGCGGGGTGTTGATCCACACATCGACGCCCTGCACCAGTTCCTGTGCAAGCACCATGTCGTAATCCTCCAGGAACACGGCATGAGCGCGCACATCCGGACGGCTCACGAACTCTGCCCACGCCTGGATGAAACGTTTGCCGTTTTCATCCTGAGGGTGGGCTTTGCCTGCCACAATCAGCTGCACCGGGCGCGCCCGGTCGTTGAGCAGACGCGCCAGCCGGTCGGGATCGGTAAGCAGCAGGTTGGGCCGCTTGTATTCGGCAAAGCGCCGGGCAAAGCCCAGGGTCAGGGTATTCGGATCAAGAATGTTTTCCGCCTGGGCAAGCGTCTCCCGGCTGGCACCACGCTGCCCCATCTGGAGGGCGAACCGCCGGCGCGCATAGCGCACCAGATCATGGCGCTCCTCGCCGCAAAATGTCCACAAGGCCTCATCGCTCAAGTCCTGGATCGCTCCCGTCAGCGTTTCCAGCGACCCCCGCCAGCGCTCCTTGCCGCTGGCCGTGGTCCAGATCTCGTCTGCCCAGGGAGAATCCCACGAGGGTACGTGCACCCCGTTGGTGACATGGCCAACCGGCACCTCCCGCTCTGGCCAGCGCGGATACAGCCTCTGGAAAATCCGGCGGCTGACTTCGCCATGCAACCGGCTGACGCCGTTGATCATGCCGCAGGTGCGCGCCGCCAGGAAAGCCATGTTGAAGGGTTCGTTGCCGTCATCCGGATGCTCGCGCCCCAGCGCCAGCATCTCGCGCGGCGCAACGCCAAGATCGGCGGCATAATGGCTGCCATACTCCATCAGCAGGGCCGGCGGGAAAGTGTCGAAGGCGGCGGCCACCGGGGTATGGGTGGTAAACACATTGCCGGCACGCGTCGCCCAGATTGCCTGCCACAGATCGGTCTTGTTTTTCTGCATGTAACTGCGCGCCCGCTCCAGAGTCACCAGTGCGGCATGGCCCTCGTTGAGGTGACACACGTCAGGGCGCAAACCGAGCGTCTCCAGCGCCCGCCAGCCGCCAATCCCGAGCACGATTTCCTGCACCAGGCGCATCTCGACACCGCCGCCGTAGAGCTTGCCGGTGATGCCCCGGTCGGCCGGGCTGTTCATCGGATCATTGCTGTCCAGCAGGAACAGCGCCACCCGCCCCACCTGAACCTGCCACACGCGCAGCACCACCACCCGACCTGAAAGCTGGATCGGCACGCCCAGCCAGCCGCCGTTTTCATCGCGCACCGGCGCGATAGGCATGCTGGTTGGGGTGTTGCAGGGGTAAACTTCGAGCTGCCTGCCGCGAGCATCCAGCATCTGGCGGAAATAGCCCTCCTGGTACAGCAGGCCCACGGCGACAAGAGGAACGCCCAGGTCGCTTGCAGTCTTCAGATAGTCGCCCGCAAGCACGCCAAGGCCGCCGGAGTAAAGCGGCAGCGCCTCCGTCAGGCCGTATTCCATACTGAAATAAGCAATCAGGGTGTCATTGTCGGGATAGGTTGCGCCGAACCACTCCGTACCCGTGAGATAGTCGCGCCGCGCCTGGGTCAGACGCTCCAGCTCGGCACAAAAGTCCGGGTTCAGCGCCAACTGCTCCAGGCGCCGCTGGGAAACGCTCTGCAAGATCAGCCAAGGGTTCCCGGTGCGTGCCCAGACTGCCGGGTCGATCTCCTGCCACAGGTGATCCGCGGCATGGCTCCAAGCCCAGCGCAGGTCAAGTCCGAGATCGACCAGCGTCTCCACACCTTGGGGCAGCGACCTCAAAAACGGATGAATTGCAGGCATATCTATTTTCTATCCGAAGAAACTGAACCCACAAGCACCGCTGGTGCACGATGAATATTCGCAAACCCGGTTTCATCACGCACCCCGCCAAAAAACCGGCTTCCAGGCCTGATCGGAGTCAGCGTTGCAGGTCCTTGAGTTTCTCCTCATATTCCTCTTTGCCGATTTCGCTGCGCGCATAACGCTGCCGCAGCAATTCCACGGCCTTGTCCACGCGCGGCTCCCTAGCGCTGCCTTTTGAAGCCAATAGAAACAGCCAGCGCAGCAGAAAGAACACCCCGGCAATGATCAAACCCCACCACAGAATCATGAAGGCCCAGCCGAAGCCGTGGTATCCCCACCAGCCGAAATGGTCCATCATACCGGGGCCATATCCGTATCCGTAACCTTGTCCGCCCATTTCTCTGCTCCTGAATTTGCAAGTGCCTGGGTTTGGTCGAGCCGGCCAGCCTACAGCCAGCCCATTTCCTCATTCATCCATCATCCAGCCCGGACCGTAACTCCGCAGCCTTTCCTTCTGCTCCTTGGTGAGCACCGCCTCCATGCGGTTGCTGGCGTCAACCGACAATTCCACCATCTGGCGGCGCAGGTCGCTGATTTGCTTGTACTGGTTTCCGATGGCCGCCGGATCGCGCTTGTCCGCGGCGTAAAGTCCGCGTAGCGTGGCATACTCGCCCTGCATCTTGGTCATCAGATCCCAGCGCTTTTTGTGCGACTCTTCGTAAATTGCGGAGATTTTCTTCTGCTGATCCTCTTTCAGGTCGGGCAGCCACATTGGCCCATAGCCCCGCATCATTCCCGGACCTCTCATTCCATATCCGTGGCCCATCATGTCTGGCCCCATCATGCCCGGCCCCATCATGCCGGAGCCCCAATCCGGGCAGCCACCCTGCCATTTCCCTTTGTCGTCCGCGACGGCGACGAACGACGCAAGCGAGATCAAACCCGTCATCAACCATACAGTCAGCTTGTTCATCTTCATTTCGTGTCTCCTCAATGATTATTGCCCGGAAGGGGATTCGCAAAAACACTTGCGCCCCGCTTAACCGCCCGGCACGATACGTTGAAACCCGGCGCCTTACTGCAATATCCGGCTGCTTCCTGATCGCAGGAACGAATTTTCAGTATAGTCAAGATCAGCATGTCAGCAAGAAAGCAGCCCGGCATGCAACAGGCTCTTCCAACCCATGCGGTAGAATATGAGGTTTTCAGGGCAATCCATGACACCCATTTCGTGGCTTTCCAGACTCCCGGTCAGCTTTCAGGCCATTCTTCTGGCACTGGCGCCATACCCGGTGCTGGCCGGGAACGACGAGCCCAGCCTGTGTGCGGACAATCCGCCCGACATCACGGCGCTCGCACGGCACCCCGAGCTCTACAACTTCTACTTCGAAAACGATCTGTTCAACGGCACCGACAGCGGTTACACCAATGGCGTGAAGTTTTCCTGGGTCTCGGCCAACCTCAAGGACTACACCCGCGACCCCTGCCTGCCGCGCTGGATCAGGCAGCTGAACCGGCTCTTCGAAAACCTGCATCCGGGCAAATACACCTCGCGCAACATGGTGGTCACGGCCGGGCAGTCGATGTTCACCCCGCGCGACCCCAGCCATACCGACCTCATTCCCGGCGACCGCCCTTATGCCGGCTGGCTCTACCTGGGGCTCGGCTACAACGCCCGCGATGCACTGCGAATGGACACCGTCGAGGTCAACCTCGGCGTGGTCGGACCGGCCGCACACTGGCGCGGCAAACCCAGAACTTCGTCCACGACCTGCGCGGCATCCCCAGTTTCAAGGGCTGGAGCAACCAGCTCAACAACGAACTCGGTTTCCAGCTTGTCGCCGAGCGCAAGAACAGAGTCTGGAACGAAAGCAGGCCGGGCCTGCAGTTCGACGCCATCACTCATTACGGCGCCAGCCTCGGCAATATCCGCACCTACCTCAACACCGGCCTGGAGCTGCGCGCCGGCAACCGCATCCCGAACGATTTCGGCACCTCGCCGATACGCCCCGCCGGCGACAGCAACGCCCCGCTTGAAGGTCCGGTCGCCCGCCGTTTTGCCGATGGCGGGCTGCACGCCTTTATCTCAGCCGATGTCCGCGCCGTCGCCCATGATATTTTCCTCGACGGCAACACCTTCTCCGACAGCCACAGAGTCGATAAAAAACACTTCGTGGGCGACCTCGCCAGCGGCATCGCCTGGCAATGGCAGGGCGGGAAAATCACCTATGCGCGCTACGTCCGCAGCAAGGAATTCGAAACCCAGGAAAACGCGCACGTCTTCGGCTCAATCACGCTCAGCCTTGAGTATTGAGGGGTAATGTTCCATAAATGAGATAGGCGGCTTTATTATTGAATTGACTGGATTCTTGAAATCTTGCCCGGTGCAATAAAAGCCGGCGGCAAAAGGGTTGCGATGAGCATAGACATCTTTCGCATCATCAGATGGAAACCCGGCCCCTGGGGCCGGGCAGCATTGTATGTCTGCACCCTGGCCGCCGTCCTCGGCGCGATCTGGGTGCATTACCAACTTGGCCAGCACTACCAGATCTACATGTTCTTCCTGCTGCCGGTCATCATCGTGAGTTGGTTCGGGGGCGGAAAGGCAGGCAACCTGTTCAGCCTGCTCAGCGTGATCGGCTGGCTGGTGGCGGATTTGAGCATGCGGCGCGGCAATCCCTTCTGGGCGGAACTGTTCAACGACTTTGTCCGCCTCAGCGTGCTCCTGATCGTGGTCCTGATAGCCAGCCGCCTGCGCATCGCACTCGACCGTGAGCACGAAATGGCGCGGAAGGACACCCTCACCGGCCTCGCCAACAGGCGCGCCTTCTACGAGATGGGCGAGATCGAGGCGGAACGTTCCCGGCGCTACAACCGCCCTTTCACCGCCCTGTTCATCGACCTCGACAACTTCAAGGCCGTCAACGATACCAAGGGTCATGACGAAGGCGACCGCCTGCTGAAAACCGTCGCGAAGGTTCTCCATTCCCGCCTGCGCACCACCGACATCTGCGGGCGGCTGGGCGGCGACGAGTTCGTCGTGCTGCTACCGGAAACCGGCGAAAAGGCCGCCGCGATTTTTGCCGCCGAACTGCGTGCCCGCCTGATAGAGGCCATGGAAAAGCACGGCTGGCCGGTCACCTTCAGCATCGGCGTCGCCACCTTCCACACCACGCCCGAAAGCCTCGACCAGCTGATCGAGAGGGCCGACGCGCTGATGTACCTCGTCAAGCAGGGCGGCAAGAACGCCATCCGGCAAGAAGTGTATTGACGAAAAAATGACGGGCGGCTGGCCCCGAATTACTTTGCCATATCCTGCTTGGGCTTCCAAAGCGCAATGGCCGCACCGGCAGGGTCGACAATCACGCTGAACCAGCCGTAACCGCCCACTTCCGTGGCATCCCGCACCACCGTGGCTCCAAGCTCGCGCGCCTTTTTGGTGGAAGCCGCAATATCGTCCACAGCCACATAGGCCAGCCAGCCAGGCGGCACCGCCGGATCGGGGTTCGTAAACATCCCCCCTCCGGTGCCCTCGCCCACGTTGATCATCGTATAGGTGCCGCCACCCGCCATAGGCTCGTCGATCAGCTTCCAGTCAAAGAGCTTGGAATAAAAATCCTTGGACCTGGCAAGGTCCTTGGTTTGCAGTTCAATATGTACAAATGGGTTAGCCATGGCTGCACCTCCGTCAATCGAAACAGGTTGTCCAAATATCTGCGCTCCCTGAGCCTGAGTATAGTTCAGAATAAAAATCAGGCTGACGGAGCGGGAGTGCCTGTAACCATAGTGAAACTAAGGTTTGTTTCCCTGTTTATTGAACTGCCACATGATTTGCCTTGTATGCCATGTGGGAATCGGATAACCTGCATGACATCAAAAGGTTAACAAGACATATTGTGTGTCCGTATTATCAAGACAGTCCGGACAAATATGTCGTATGAATAACTGCCAGACCCACCCCGAAAACGTGATCACTACGAGACATATCGAAACATGATGAAAAAGCCTGAAGACATTGCAGAGAGACTTCTTGGCGTGCCCTATGAATCATTAGACGAGCGCACCAAGAAGGTTGCACGTCATGTTGCTGAACGAAAGCACATTGCAAGAAACACTGCAAAGGAATTTGATGCAAAGACAACTATGGGTCAGCAAGCAGCGGATGCGGTTGCGACTTTCGGGGGCTCCTGGACATTCATAACTATCTTTGCTGCAATCCTGGTCGTCTGGATTAGTTTGAATTCGTACATCCTTGTTAAGTACGACAAGAGTTTTGATGCCTACCCTTATATTTTACTCAACCTGTTTCTCTCAATGCTGGCAGCCATTCAGGCACCCATAATCTTGATGTCGCAAAACAGGCAGGCAGAAAAAGACCGGCTCAATGCGGAACATGATTATGAAGTCAATCTGAAGGCCGAACTCGAAATCATGCTGCTACACGAGAAAGTGGACTTGTTGAGAGAAGGCCAGTGGGGCGAACTATTGGCAATCCAGAAGGAACAGCTAGAGTTACTGGGGGATTTGATAGAGAAGAAAATCGTATAGGTTAGCTTGGACACATTGAATGTCCACTTCAGAACGTTTCCACCCCTAACAGCCCCCATCCTCTCTCACCCATAGCCCCTCGCCTCGCCTCCCATGTATAATTGCCGGTTTTGACCCACGAGCAACGATCATCATGGAAGCCGAACAACTCAACGCCATCGCCAACCGGCTCGAAAACCTTTCCGTACGGGCCACCGACCTGCGGAGGTATCTTTGACTACGATACCAAACAGGAGCGCCTGACTGAAGTCGTCCAGCTGCTGGAAAACCCGGCGGTCTGGGATGACGCCAAGCGCGCCCAGGAACTGGGCAAGGAGCGGCGCGTCCTGGAAGGGATCGTCGAGACGCTGACGAAGCTCGACCAGAGCCTGCGCGACAGCGCCGACCTGTTCGAGATGGCGAAGGAAGAAGGCGACGACGCCACGCTCGAGAGCGTCGCGGCGGACGCGGAAGCGCTGGAGAAAACCGTGGCGGAAATGGAATTCCGCCGCATGTTCTCCCACCCGATGGACCCCAACAACTGCTTCATCGACATCCAGTCCGGCTCCGGCGGCACCGAGGCGCAGGACTGGGCCTCGATGCTGATGCGGATGTACGTGCGCTACTGCGAGCGCAAGGGCTTCAAGGTGGAAATCCTGGAGGAATCCGCAGGCGAGGTGGCAGGACTCAAAAGCGCTACACTCAAAATCAGCGGCGACTACGCTTTCGGCTACCTGCGCACCGAAACCGGCGTCCACCGCCTCGTGCGCAAATCCCCGTTCGACTCCGGCAACCGCCGCCACACCTCGTTCTCCAGCGTGTTCGTCTACCCCGAGGTGGACGATTCCATCGAGGTCGAAATCAACCCGTCCGACCTGCGCATCGACACCTTCCGCGCATCTGGCGCGGGCGGCCAGCACATCAACAAGACCGACTCGGCGATCCGCATCACCCACCTGCCGACCAACGTCGTGGTGCAGTGCCAGAACGACCGCTCGCAGCACAAGAACCGCGCCGAAGCCATGTCCATGCTGAAGGCGCGCCTCTACGAGCTGGAACTGCGCAAGCGCAACGAGGAAAAGCAGGCGATGGAGGACACCAAGACCGATATCGGCTGGGGCCACCAGATCCGCTCCTATGTGCTGGACCAGTCGCGCATCAAGGATTTGCGCACCAATTACGAGGTCGGCAACACCCAGGGCGTGCTCGACGGCGACCTCCTCGACGACTTCATCAGCGCCAGTTTGAAACAGGGAGTTTGACCAAATGAATGAACAAGAAAACGCATCCCTCCCCCAGGATGAAAACCAGCTCATCGCCGAGCGCCGCGACAAGCTGAAGAAGCTGCGCGAGCAAGGCGTCGCCTTCCCCAACGACTTTGACCGCACGGATACGGCGGGTGAATTGCTGGCTACTCATGGCGACAAGGACAAAGAAGCGCTGGAAGCGGAAAACGTCAGCGTCGCCGTCGCCGGCCGCATGATGCTCAAGCGCGTGATGGGCAAGGCCAGCTTCGCCACGGTGCAGGACATGAGCGGCCGCATCCAGTTCTACATCAACGATGAAGGCGTCAGCGCCGCCACCCACGAGGCTTTCAAGCACTGGGACATGGGCGACATCATCGCCGCCAAAGGCACCCTGTTCAAGACCAACAAGGGCGAGTTGTCGGTGCGCGTATCCGAACTGCGCCTGCTGACCAAATCCCTGCGTCCGCTGCCGGAGAAATTCCACGGCCTCACCGACCAGGAAGCGAAATACCGCCAGCGCTACCTCGACCTGATCACCAACGAGGAAACCCGCAAGACCTTTCTGGTGCGCTCGAAAATCATCCAGACGATCCGCAACTTCCTGGTGGAGCGCGGCTATCTGGAAGTAGAAACACCGATGATGCACCCCATCCCCGGCGGCGCCTCGGCCAAGCCCTTCACCACCCACCATAACGCGCTGGACATGGAACTGTTCCTGCGCATCGCGCCGGAGCTTTACCTCAAGCGGCTGGTGGTGGGCGGTTTCGAGAAGGTGTTCGAGATCAACCGCAACTTCAGAAACGAGGGCCTCTCCACCCGCCACAATCCCGAATTCACCATGATCGAGTTCTACGAGGCGTACCGGGATTATCGCTACATGATGGACCTGACCGAGCAAATGTTCCGCGAGACGGCCAAGGCGGTGCTCGGCCACGCCGTGGTGCCCTATCAGGGCCATACCATCAACCTGGCCCAGCCCTTCGACCGCCTCACCATCACCCAGTCGATCCACAAGTACCATCCGGGGCGCTTCAGCGACGAGCAGCTCCATGACCGCGCCTTCCTCAAGGCGCAGTTGGAGAAAATGGGCGCCGACCATCACCCCACCGATGGCGTCGGCGGGCTGCAATTGAGCCTGTTCGAGGAGACCACCGAGCAACTGCTGATCCAGCCGACCTTCATCATCGACTATCCGGCCGAAGTCTCGCCACTGGCGCGCAGCAATGATGCCGCCCCCGGCATCACCGAACGCTTCGAACTGTTCATCGTCGGTCGCGAGATCGCCAACGGCTTCTCCGAGCTGAACGATCCGGAAGACCAGGCAGAGCGCTTCATGGCGCAGGTGCGCCAGAAGGAGGCGGGCGACGCCGAGGCGATGCACTACGACGCCGACTACATCCGCGCCCTGGAATTCGGCCTGCCGCCCACCGCCGGCGAGGGCATCGGCATCGACCGCCTGGTCATGCTGCTGACCGACAGCCCGAGCATCCGCGACGTCATCCTGTTCCCGCAGATGCGGCCGGAAGACTGATTTTAAGTCGCAACAGGCTATCAGGGCGTCCTTCTGGGCGCCCTTTTTATTACCGACATTTAATAGCCAGGCATCGCTAACAAACGTTATCTCCTTACAGCGCCAATAAAGCTGCTTGCTTGTCGACACCCATTCGACTATTCATAAATAGTCGGCGCACTGATATTTACTACTACCCGGAGAATTTCGTCATGTCAGAACCCACCAGCAAAACCAGTCCCTTCGTCATCGCCGCATCCATCGCGGTGATCATCGCCAGCATCGTAGGGGTCGGCGCCATGACCGGCCTGATTCCAGGCCGGGGATCAATGCCCGAAGTTCCCGCCGTGACTGCGACCAGCCAGACTGCGGGAATGGCCGCATCTCCGACTCAGCCAACGACCAGCCCTGAGACCAAGCCAATCGCGGAGGACAAAGCGGCTGTGTCACAACCAGAGCCTGCCGCCAAACCCGCCGCTAAAACCGTTGCTAAAAAACCCGCAGCAAAATCCACTTCGGCCCAACGCTCTGAAATGGCCGAGAATAAAGCCCCCGTGAACGTCTGCGGCAACTGCGGCGTCATTACCGCCATCCGCACTGTCGAGCAGGCTGGCGAAGGCAGCGGCCTGGGTGCGATTGCAGGCGGCGTAGTGGGTGGGCTACTGGGACACCAGGTCGGCGGAGGCACCGGAAAGGATATCGCCACTATCGCCGGCGCTGTTGGCGGCGGCTATGCCGGCCACCAGATCGAGAAGAAGGTCAAAACCACCAAGCACTACGAAATCACCGTACGCATGGATAATGGCAGCCACCGCACCATGGTGCAGGAAGCCGAACCGGCATTTGCCATCGGCGAAAAGGTGAAGATCATCGATGGCGCATTGGTGGGCAACTGATTTCTCATCAGAGAGGCGCGGCGGAATTTATTGGATAGGGTAGAATCCAATTGAAATGTCCGCCCCCTTCCCCCAGCATATTGAATTTCCGATCGTCGGCATGACCTGCGCCGCCTGCTCGGCGCGCCTCGAAAAGAACCTCAACAAACTTCCCGGCGTAAAAGCCGCGGTCAATCTCGCCAGCGAAAAAACCCGCATCGAATTCGACCCAGCGCTGGCCTCGCCCGCCGAACTGGTGAAAACCATCCAGAAAACCGGGTTTTCCGTGCCGGATCAAGAGCTGGTGCTGGAGTTGGAAGGCATGACCTGCGCCGCCTGCGCCGCTCGGATCGAAAAGGTGCTGAACAAGATCGACGGCGTCAGCGCCACGGTCAATTTCGCCACGGAAAAGGCCCGAATACGCGTCGCACCGGGCGCGGCCACGCTGGAAACGCTGGTCGCCGCAGTGGCCAAGGCCGGCTACGGCGCTCACGAATCGATCGGCACCCGCCGCGCGGAGGAAAAGCAGCGGCGTGCCGCCGCGTACCGGAAAGAACTGCGCGTATTCTGGATTGCCGCAGTGCTTACGCTACCGCTGGTGGCCCAGATGAGCGTGATGTTTCTCGGTTACCACGAAGATATTCTGCCGCGCTGGCTGCAATGGCTGCTCGCCACGCCGGTGCAGTTCTGGGCGGGCAAACGCTTCTACGTTGGTGCCTGGCACGCCTTGCGCGGCGGCGGCGCAAACATGGACGTGCTGGTGGCACTCGGCACCAGCATGGCGTACCTCCTCAGCGCCGTTGTCACCCTGTTCGGCCTGGATCAGCACGTGTATTTCGAGGCCGGTGCTGCCGTCATCACCCTGGTGCTGATGGGCAAGCTACTGGAGGCGCGCGCCAAGGCGGGCACCTCGGCGGCGATCGAGGAACTCGTCAAACTCCAGCCGAAAACCGCTCGAATCGAGCGCGATGGCGAAATCATCGAGGTCGATGCCGCCAGCCTCAAGGTCGACGATGTGTTCGTCGTCCGCTCCGGCGAGAACATCCCGGTCGACGGCGAGGTGATCGAAGGCCGCTCCAGCGTGGTGGAAGCCATGCTCACCGGCGAAAGCCTGCCGGTCGCCAAGGATATGGGCGCGAAAGTATTCGCCGCCACACAGAATCAGGAAGGCATGCTGAAGTGCCGAGCCACCGGCGTGGGCGCCCATACCGTGCTGGCCGGAATCATCCGCCTGGTGGAACAGGCACAGGGCTCCAAGGCGCCGATCCAACGCCTGGCGGACGTCATTTCCGGCGTTTTCGTGCCGGTTGTGGTGGTCATCAGCCTGTTTACCTTCGGCCTGTGGTGGAGCCTCTCCGGCGAATTCACCGCAGCGCTGATCAACGCCGTGGCAGTGCTGGTCATCGCCTGCCCCTGCGCCTTGGGACTTGCCACCCCCACCGCGATCATGGTGGGCACAGGAAACGGTGCGAAAGCGGGCATCCTGATCAGGAACGCTGGAGCGCTGGAACAAGCAGAGAAAATCCGCATTCTGGTCGTGGACAAAACCGGCACCCTGACCGAAGGCCGCCCCGTGGTCACCGACATCATTCCGGCAGGAAACACCAGTGTTGAAGAAGTACTCCGCCTCGCCGCCACCCTGGAACAGGGATCGGAGCATCCCCTGGCGAAGGCGGTAACCGACCGCGCCGCCGGGGCGGGAATTACGCCGGGAGCCATCACCGGATTCGCCGCCGTGACCGGCAAGGGCGTGCAGGGCGAGATCGACGGGCGGCTCTACTTGCTAGGCTCCCCCGCCTTCCTCATAGCTCAGGGGAGAATAACCAGCGAGGCCACTGTCGCTCGTCTACAGCAACAAGGCAAAACTGTGGTTGCCCTCAGCAACGAGCAAGATATCGTCGGCTATCTCGCTATCGCAGATACCCTGCGTGCAACCTCGGCCAGCGCCGTAGCACGATTAAAAGGTATGGGCATCGAGGTCGTCATGCTCACCGGCGACAATGCCGCCACCGCCCGCGCCATCGCCGCGCAGGCTGGAGTCGATCGCCATCTCGCAGAAGTCCTGCCGCAGGGCAAGGCAGCAGAAATCCAGAAGCTCAAAGCCCAGGGCAAAGTGGTCGGCATGGCCGGCGATGGCATCAACGATGCACCGGCACTGGCTGCGGCGGATGTGAGTTTCGCCGTCGGCAGCGGTACGGATATTGCCATCGAAACCGCCGACATCACGCTGATGCGCAACGACCTGACGAGCGTGGCCGACGCGATTGACCTCTCCCGCGCCACCCTGAAAAAAATTCGCCAGAACCTGTTCTTCGCTTTCATCTACAATGTACTAGGCATTCCGCTGGCAGCGCTGGGCATGTTGAATCCGGTGATCGCAGGTGCGGCGATGGCGATGAGCTCGGTGTCGGTGGTGAGCAACTCGCTGCTGCTGAAGCGCTGGAAATCGGGAAGCTAATTTTTTTGCCACAGCGTTACAGAGAGATGATCTCCATGATTTTTCTTTGCGCCTACTGTGTTCTCTGTGGCAAAGGCTTTTACAGAAGGAGTAAATGAAGTGGAAAAAATCACCCTCACCGTCAAAGGCATGACCTGCATGGGCTGCGTAAAGAGCGTCAAGAACGTGCTGGAACCGATCCCCGGCGTCGCCGGCGTGGACATCGCCCTGGACAACGGCCAGGTTGCGATCAGCTATGACGCCGCCAAGGCTGGCATCGACCAGTTCAAGGCCGCGATCCAGGATGCCGGCTATGAAGTTGTCGGTAATTGTTGAAAATTTGCACCGTATTCTTCATCATGAGTGCCGTGCGATTTAATGTCCTAAAATGAACCCATTCGACTTTGCTCCTCTGTTCGATCCCACCCAAGGCTTTTCCCCCGTGATGGCAGTCGGGGCTTTTTTTCCGTTCCTCAAAAAGGAAAAGGAAGCCGCCACCATCAGCCGGGACAAGCTCCAGGTTATTAACCAGGCTGCTTACCATTTCCTTGAGGTTCGAGGCATAGAGAATTTCAAGGTCTATACCATTGCCTATGACGAGCAAGCAGTGGTATTGATTCAGGTCGCACCGCAAAAGAAACTGCGTTTCTCCAATATTATCGAGATTCAAATCAGGAAGTTTATTCGGGACAACTTATCAATCGAGGTGCCTGCAGTATTCTGGCGCTTCAAAACTGACTACAGCGAAATCCCAGGGCCGGAACAGGCCGATTATGAATTCGACGAGCAGCCGCACTATCCGCAGGACCAGAATCAGAACCCGGCTACAGAACAGGAGCGTGCCGCTTTACTGAAACAGGCAAAAACCGTGGGGGAACCCCTGGAACAGGACAGTGTTTTTCACATTTCGCCGCACTTGGCAGTGCACGATATGCAAGTGGAGGAAATCTCCATGGGCGAGTTCGATGAATTCCTGAAGGTGCTTCCAACAACGAAAAAAGGATGAACAGCAATGACCAGCAACAATGAAACCTCAATGGAACAGCGCGTCCTGCGCGTAATGCGCAAAGTGCTGGCGAGTGTCGTCAAGGACACCACGCCACAACCCGGCATGCACCATGCCCTGTCCCAGCAGACCATCGAAGACATCAAGGCCTGCTTCGCGCTGATTTCGGCAAGGGAAATGGAGTTGGCCAAAGAGGCCGGCATCGCCGAGGAAAGGCCGCACTTCAGCGACGACCCGAAGAAAGCCAAGGTCGTGCCGATCACCCGGTCCAGCCTGAAGAGCATTAAACCAAAGGAATAAGCCGCTTCACTGGGTTACGCGGTGTTTCACACAGTACAGCTTGGTTTTGGTCTTGTCGAAGTCGATCAGGAAGCTGCCCTGTGCCGACCGTAGCACAGTGTCGCCCGAAAACGGGTGATAGCTGACCCCCCTGTTCTCCAGCATCTTCTTCCTGGCCGTGTCGAGTTTTTCCTTGAATATCACGCCCATAAAGGCGTAACGGCTGCTTTCCGTGCTGACGTAAATGTCTGTCAACTCCAGATCATAGAGCCTCTGCGCCGGGTCCGGCTTGAACCAGTAGGCCTCACCTTCGGTCTTGTAAGGGTACTTGTAGAAACGGATCAGGTAATCCTTGAAGTAAACGGGATCGATCTGGTCGTTGCACAGCAATGCGCTGCCGATCACCGGCTCGAAAGTGGTGGGCGCCGCGACCGAGATTGCCGGCACTGCTCCCAACAAGCCCCACAGAAGAATAAAAAATTTATTGGCCATTCGCCCCGCCGTTACAATCACACCCTGGTTAACCATAACAAACCAATTTCAAATCATTTGAGTCAGGGCGTATCGGATGGATGAATAAACCAGGGCGGACGCGCACCGTCCCGCTAACAACCCGCTCTCCGAACCCTGCTTTTCAAGGGGGCAGCCTCAAATCGGTCGAATACCTGCTGGAAGATTGCCTGATCCTGCTCGACGCGGGTGACCGTTGCAGCCCTGCCGTCATTTCAACTTAGTGTAGTGCTTCATTCTGTTTGGAACTGGTAGCGGGTGTTGTAGGTCGATCTTCAGACCGACATGTCGGGCTAAAGCCTGACCTACAAGGCTCAGCGCATAAGCAGCAATAATTCAAAAGCACTACACTAGTATTCGCTACTTGCCCACCGCCTTGCACCCGTCGAAAGAGATCGCAGGACCGTCAGCCAGCGTTGCCTCGTTGCCATTGATATCGAGTATGGCAATGCCGTTGCTGTAGCGCGTGCCTGTGGTGGAAGTAACCTTGTCGAGACGAAACTCGCGCTCGGGGAAGATAATCCACGCCGCGTCGCCGTTATCGAGATAGCGCAAATAGAAACGTTTGCCGCCAGTACACTGGTATTCCGTCGCATTGGACGGAGTTCGAAGCCGATCCTGATTCTTTTCCCCGCTGAACGGCCAAAGATTGACGCCACCGCAACCGGACAAAAGAAAGGATAGGCCGGTAAGCACCGGCAATGCCAAACGGACGAATTTATTATCCATGTGCGTGAGCCCTTGTTTCGGAGATGCCGATGTTACCATACTCAATAGTGGATTATGCTCGATGGCGGACGGTAAGGTTGTGCTGGCTGGATACTTCATTTTCCCGCAGAATAAACAGTCCCCAATAAATTTTCTCTGGTGACGGGAAGTCAATGACCTTTAGCGAGAATTCTGAAGCGCAAATCCAAACGGTCCCGCACTTGAAGCGCCCCGCCCAGAACCGAGAAGGGAATGATCCCAAAATCGGTTTGATTGAACATCATAAATCCGCTAATTACGATCCCGCCCGGAAGGGTTTCGATCTGCGCCGGAATCTCAAAGGCATGCATCGTGCCATGGAGCGTGATCGTGACGATCAACTTCGACCGATCGGCAACTGCGCGGGTTACGAGAATGAGTGCAAAGGGGAAGCGCCTGGAATCGATGACTTTCTCCAGCATATTGTGCCGCGTGCTTTCGACAGCCTCCTTCGAAAGTTGCGTGAGCCCAGCTTCCGAGCGCAACCAAGGCTCGTCTACGGCAAGCCGATCAAGTGGAACGTAGAGGTCCGCTCGACCACCGGCCATGTCGACATAGCCTCTCACGTCATGGCTTGCGACCACATGATCGTGCCCCAAGCGGGCAAGCGGTCCACCGCTGCGTACGTCGATAACCACGAGCGAACGGTCCGGATCGACGCGCAACACTTTCCGGCCAAGTGCTTCTGCTTGCCGGTAATAGGTCGCGGGAAAGTCCGCAGGCGCCTGCTCCACCGCAGCTTGCGGGGAAATGCGCGGAGCGCAGCCCGCCACCAAGCCTGCGAGGACTACCATAAGGCAGGCCCGGCGGATATCAGCCGCCCGTACGTACCTCATCTTGAGCTTCACTCTGACATCCTCACAGATGGCGTTCTTGGCCTTGATCGCGATGCGCTATAGCGATTGCAGCGCAGATCGAAGTATAGACCTTGCACAAGGCGCCAGACGCCATGTTCGACGGGGCTTACGGCCATGAACAGCCATTCAGCCACCTAAGCGCCCCCTGAAGAGCGACTGGAAAATTCAAATCCTTGAATTGGGTATACCGGTGGTCTATAGGTTAAACACTAGCGTCAAGAGTTTCCCCGGTGTTTAATGTCGCAATACAGTTTTCACCCCCAGGAAGGGAAAGGATGAATATGCGTACCAACAGAACCAATTTGCAGGTATGGCTACTAGCCGGGGGACTGACCCTCAGTGCACCACTTTGCAAGGCTGCGGAAGACATCGTGACGGCCGACCATGTAGTGACGGCCATCGAGAGTACTTTTGGCGTGGCGCCGGGAGAACGGCGCAACCATACAAAAGGCGTGTGTGCATTGGGTGAGTTTGTCGGAACACCTGAGGCAGCGGCATATTCTCGTTCGGTGATGTTTTCGGGGCGGCCCGTGCCCGTCATTGCGCGTTTCTCCCTGGCCGGCGGCAATCCCAAGGCGCCCGATACGGCAAAAAGCGCGCGAGGCATGGCCCTGGAGTTCAAACTACCCGATGGCGGCCTGCAGCACATGACGATGCTGAACACGCCAGTGTTCGGCGCGGCGCAGCCACGAACCTTTCTCGATATGATGATCGCCACAAAGCCGGACCCCGCAACGGGCAAGCCCGACCCGGAGAAAATCAAGGCATTCAAGGCCAGTCATCCCGACAACCTGGCGCAGGCAACCTTTCTGGCTGACAACAACCCGCCAAGAAGTTATGCCAACAGCGCCTATTTTGGCATTCACACCTTCAAGCAAGTTCATCAATCGCGATAACAAGACCACGCCTGTACGCTGGCGTTTCGTTCCACAGGACGGGGAAAAACGAATGTCGGACGGCGAACTCAAATCCTCGCCGCCGAATTTCCTTGAGCAGGCGTTGATTGTGCGAACGAAGCAGGGGCCGGTGCGTTGGGACATGCTGATTGCCCTTGGTGAACCAGGCGATACCGAAGACAACCCAACCATAGCATGGCCCGAAAACCGCAAGTCGGTTAAGGTTGGAACCCTGACGATTTCTTCGGCGATGCCGCAGAAGGGCGGCAAGTGCGAAAAGATCAACTTCGACCCTTTAGTGATGGGGGACGGCATTGCACCGACGAATGACCCGATTCTTCTCTTCCGCTCACCCGCATACGCGGTCTCGTTCGCCAAGCGGATGGGCGGGTTGTAAAAGTCGCACCGGTTTTTCGATACAAGACAATCTACTTGCGCCGTGCCCACAAATCGTGGGCATCGGCATCGGTGATTTCCACTTCGACGAAATCGCCGGGTTTCAAATCGCTTGATTCCTCTATGTAGACCAGGCCGTCGATTTCCGGCGCATCCGCCGCACTGCGGGCGACGGCGCCCTCCTCATCCACTTCGTCCACCAGCACGGTGAAGGTCTGGCCGACCTTGCGCTCCAGTTTGGCCGCGCTGATTTCTTCCTGCAGTTCCATCAGCCGCGCCACGCGCTCCTGTTTCACCTCTTCCGGCACCGCGCCGGGCAGCGCGTTGGCCGTCGCCCCTTCCACCGGCGAGTAGGCGAAACAGCCGACGCGGTCGAGTTCCGCCTCGCGCAGGAAATCCAGCAGCAGTTCGAAATCGGCCTCGGTCTCGCCCGGAAAGCCGGCGATGAAGGTGCTGCGGATCGTGATCTCCGGGCAAACCTCGCGCCAAGCGCGGACGCGCGCCAGCGTGCCTTCGATGTCGCCGGGCCGTTTCATCGCCTTGAGAATTTTGGGGCTGGCGTGCTGGAAAGGCACGTCGAGGTAAGGCAGGATCTTGCCTTCCGCCATCAGCGGAATCACCTCGTCCACATGGGGATAGGGATAGACGTAATGCAGCCTCACCCACACCCCCAGCTCGCCCAGTGCGCGGGTCAGCTCGGTCATTCGGGTGCGCAGCGGGCGGCCGCCCCAGAAGCCGCTGCGGTATTTGACATCGACGCCGTAGGCGCTGGTGTCCTGGGAAATCACCAGCAGTTCCTTGACGCCGGCCTTCACCAAGTTTTCCGCCTCCTGCATCACCTCGCCGATGGGCCGGCTGACCAGGTCGCCGCGCAGCGAGGGGATGATGCAGAAAGTGCAGCGGTGGTTGCAGCCCTCGGAAATCTTCAGGTAGGCGTAATGCTTCGGCGTCAGCTTGATGCCTTGGGGTGGAATCAGGCTTTCGAACGGATCATGCGGCTGAGGCAGGTGCTGGTGTATCGCCGCCATCACCTCTGCCGCGGCGTGCGGACCGGTCACCGCCAGTACCTGGGGATGCGCTTCCAGCACCACGCCGGACTTGGCGCCGAGGCAGCCGGTGACGATCACCTTGCCATTCTCCTTGAGCGCCTCGCCGATGGCGTCGAGCGACTCGGCCACGGCAGCGTCAATGAAGCCGCAGGTGTTGACCACCACCAGGTCAGCCCCTTCATAACTGGGCGAAATAGCGTAGCCTTCTGCCCGCAAACGGGTGAGGATTTGCTCGGAATCCACCAGCGCCTTGGGGCAACCCAAAGATACCATACCTATACTTTTCGGTTTAGTCATGAAAAACCAACTCGATGAAAAACGGTGAAGTATACAACTACTTATGCCCCTCTGATTCGGAACTACTGGGAATTTCCAATATTGCTAGAATATTTCCAATATCCCTGCTTCCCGTCTACTATGAAACTGCTAGCCTAAAAAATAAAAATACTAGTATTTTCCAACCGGCTTTGAGTCCGTGTAAAGGGTGCCGAGCGTATCTTAATAAGCCCCCCGGCGGACATGCAGCGCATTTAGAGTGAGTGCCATTCGAAGTGACGTTCAGACGGGACATCTTATCGGAGGCCATGCAGCATGCCTAAATGGGCAAGAGGCATAGGCATAGCTGCAACTCTGCTGTTGCTGGCTGGTGTGGCTTATTACGCGATCTACAGATACGAGCAGCCTGAACCCAGCGTGCGCACCTCGGGCATCATCGAGGGCCCGGAAGTTAACCTCGCACCAAAAGTTGCCGGCCGGATCTCCGAGATTTGCTGCGTCGAAGGAGACCACGTACAGAGGGGCCAGATCGTTATCCGACTCGAAAGCGAGGATCTCACCGCTGCAGTCGAGCAGGCGAAGGCGGGGGTCGAGCGTGCCCAAGCGAATATCGGTGTGGCGGAATCGTCGATACGATATGCAAGGGCAAGCATCGAGAGCGCTTCCGCCGAGATCAAGGCCGTTCGATCAGACGCGGAGAAAGCCAAGGCCCAGATGGACGATGCTGACAGGAAGCTCGCGAGGATGCGGGCACTCTTTCAGCAGAAATTCATCTCGCAGGATGCGCTCGACACTGCCGCAACGACACATGCCGCATCGGCGGCCGACTTTGCGTCCGCAAAGTCGAAACTCGCCGAGGCGCAGTTCAAGAGAGAGGCGGCTGTCGCGCAATTGAGCACCACTCAAAATCAGCTTCAGCTGGCCAATTCGGAACTCAAGCAGTCGCAAGCGAACCTGGCATACAACCAGGCCAAACTCGCCGACACGGTAATTACGGCACCTATATCCGGGGCCGTGGTGTTCAAGGCATTGGAGAAGGGTGAAACCGTCAGTCCCGGTGTGACGGTATTGACTGTGGTCGACCTCGCCAGCCTTTACGCGCGTGTGGACGTCGACGAGATGTTGGTAGACAAGATCGCTCTCGGTAGCGAGGCGACGATAGGAACCGAAGGCTCCCCGAGCAAACAATTCAAAGGAAAAGTTTCGGAGATCGGACGGTACGCCGAGTTCGCAACCCAAAGGGACGTGACGCGCGGCAGACAAGACATCAAAACGTTCCGGGTCAAGGTCGCCTTTCAGGATCCTGCCGGGGTGCTGAAGCCGGGGATGACCGTGGACGTGGAAATAGAAAAAAGACCGGAAAAATGAGCGCGGAGAGCAAAGCCGTCGAGGTGACAGGACTGACAAAGAGATTCGGTTCATTCACTGCGGTCGATAACGTGAGCTTCGATATGCCCGACGGCGAGGTCTTCGGCTATCTCGGCCCAAATGGCGCGGGAAAGACGACGCTGATGCGGATGCTGACAACGCTGATCATCCCTACCAGCGGCAGCGCCAAAGTAGCCGGCTTTGACATCGTAAAAAACCCCGCTGCCGTAAGGCGCCAAATCGGCGTGATTTCACAAGCGATGACGAGCGATCTGGATCTCACTGGCTACGAGAACATGGACGTCTACGGACGCTTCTACGGGGTTCCCGCGCGGGAAAGAAAAGAGCGGATCGGGTACCTCTTGGAAATGGTCGGGCTAAGCTCGCGGTCCGGCGAACTCGTCGCCACCTATTCAGGCGGCATGAGACGGCGGCTTGAAGTCGCGAGGGGTCTCGTGCACAGGCCAAAAATACTCTTTCTGGATGAGCCTTCGAGCGGTCTGGACCCGCAATCGAGGCGCGTAATGTGGGAACTGTTGCGGCAGATCAGACAGGAAAGCTCGACGACTATTTTTCTGACGACCCATTACATGGAGGAGGCAGACGCCTTGTGTAGCAGGATTGCCATTATCGACGATGGCAAGATCGTGGTTCTCGGAAATCCGGAGCAACTCAAGAGGGAGATTCCCGGCAGCGACATCGTGTCGCTCGTGGTCGAGGCGCCATCCGACCCACTTGTCGATTGCGTAAAGGCCTTGCCATTCGTGCGCAACCTGCATGTGGAGGACGAGACATTGCGCGTCTATGTCGATAACGGGGCAACGAGCCTCCCGGCACTGATGGATGCAATCAGATCTTATGGAGGAAGGGTCTTGTCCGCGGGCATTCACGAGCAGTCCCTCGAAGATGTGTTCATCCATTTCACCGGCAAGTCGATTCGAGAAGGAGAGGCGAAGAAAGTGAGCCTCCTGGTCGGCGCCGGGGTGCCTCAGAGGTGGGGAAGATGAACGACTTCTCGGAGACGATTCGAAGATTGTCCGCAGTGATAGACCGGGATCTCAAGAAATTCATGCGCAATCCGATCGTGATCGCCATGAGCTTTCTCATGCCGATCATCTATCTGGTGATCATGGGAAATTCGTTCCAGGGGAAACTGCAGTCGCTGCCCATCGTAATCATCAACCACGATTACGGAGAGCATGCGCGGAACCTCGTGAACAACCTCCGCGCCGTCGAATCCGGCCCGGCGACATTGGCCCTTTTCTACGCCGAGGATGAAAAAGCGGCGGTCGCCGGTGTCCGCAACGGTAAATACAAAGCGGCGCTCATTATTCCATCCGATTTCAGCAAGCGGATAGATCTCAAGACAAGGCCCGAAGTGGGTCTCTTTCTCGACAACACCGACGGCATATCTTCGGAGACGATAAGAGCTGTCGTGAATGGCGCCATGGCTGCGGTTCGTTCCGGCTACGTCGCCATCCGGGAAACGGCCGGCGAAATGCATGTCCGCGACACGAATCTGTACCGCAACGTGGATTATTTCCAGTCGCTGGTTCCCGGCGTGGTGGTCATGGCCATCTTCCTCGGAACCCTCACCACGGGTGTGTTTAACGTTGTCATGGACCGGTTCCTGGGCATCGAGGAAAGCTATCTGTTGACTCCCCTCACAAAGGCCGACATCGTGGGTGGACTCATATTGAGTGGACTTGCCATTACGACCACAGTATCAATTTCGGTGCTCGCGGTAGGCATCGTCATGACTGGCCTCCCGCTCCCCAAGGGCATAGGGACGCTTGCATCATTGCTCGTCATCATCGTCCTCACCACCCTCTCCCTGCAGAGCCTGATGTTCGTCCTGCTCGGAAGGGCTGACCATCCGAGGATCGTCGGGGTATTGAGCGGATTCATGAACGTGATATTGTTTTTCCCGAGCGGTGCTGTTTATCCCACTGCGAGCCTGCCCGGCTGGCTGAAAATCTTTGCCAAGGTAAACCCGGAAGCTTATGCCGTAGATGCGTTGAAGGCGTTGCTCTTCAAGAGCGCGGGGCTCGCCACTGTGTTGGAGGACATTGCCTTTCTTGCTGTATTCATGGTCGTGATGATGACGGCTGCGATAATACTCTTCAAGCGAACACTCTAGGGAAACGCTGATTAAATCCGTTCGCCCTGAGCAGGCGATTTTCGACTGAAGGGAAGCGCTGATTTATTCAACTTTTGGAATGGAAGCCGTAAAGTATCCGTTAAAAGCGTTAACCGCAGAGGACACGGGAGGAAAGCAAAACAAAAACCCTTAAGTTTGGTTTTCCACTGCGTCCTCCGCTTCCTCTGCGGTAAAATCAAGTTTTGCTTATACTATCGCCCATGTACCTTTACATCATCGCAATCGGCTGGGCCTACGTCGTACTCCTGATGGCCGTGACGGCAAAAAGTTTCGTCGCCGGCGCGCTGACTTTCATTTTTTACGGCCTGCTGCCTCTGGGCATCGTGTTCTATATCACCCTGAAACAGCTCAGGCGCTCACGCATGGCCGCCCAGGAGCGCCTTGGTCAGCCAGATCGAGCCGATACCCAACCCGATCAGGAGCGCCTGCTGTAGCGTGGCAAGCAACTCCGGGCGCTTGTGCAGGCCCGGAATCAGGTCCGCCACCGCGACATAAATCATGCTCGCCGCGGCGATGCCGAGGAAGAACGGGATCCACTCGTGCATCGATTGCAGCATGAAATAAGCCAGCACGCCGCCCACCACGGTCGCCAGACTGGACAGCAGATTGAGCAGGAACGCCTGCTTCTTGCTGTAGCCGGAGTGGAGGAGGATCAGGAAATCGCCCACCTCCTGCGGAATTTCGTGGGCGATAATGGCGAGCGAGGTCACCACGCCGATCTGGAAATCGGCCAGAAACGCGGCAGCAATGATGATGCCGTCGACGAAATTGTGGAAGGTGTCGCCCACCATGATCATCAGACCGCTGCGGCCATGATCGTGGCCGTGATTGTTGGCCGGGACGTGAGCCTCGCAATGGGCGACATGGCAATGCCGCCACAGCACCAGTTTCTCCAGCACAAAGAACATCAGGATACCGAACAGGATAGTGGCCGCGGTATTTTCGATACTTTTGGTCAACTCGAAAGCGTGCGGCAAAATTTCCAGGAAAGCCGCCCCGAGCAAGGCGCCAATAGCATAGCTGACCAGCATCGGTACCCATTCGGCGCGTGCCGACATGGCGAACAATGCCGCCACGGCAATGCTGAGAGTGCCGCCGAACAGGCTGGCAAGGATGATTCCGGTCAGAGTGGACATAAGCTCGCCATTATACGGGATAACATCAGGCAAGCCAGATTAACGATGCCATGCGCCCGGTGGCGCGGTCGCGCCGGTAGGAGTAAAAGCGCTCGGCATCGGTAAAGGTACACAGGCCGCCGCCGTACACCCGCTTCACCCCCAGTAGCGCCAAGCGCTGGCGTGCCAGGAGATAGATGTCCGCTAGCCATTTTGGGGTGCTGAATACCGAGTCCTGAGTGCTGAGTCCTGGAGAAGGCACGAAAGCCTTTGCGGCTTCCGGATCATGCGCCATGAACACCTGCCTGACCTCCTCGCCCACCTCAAAAGCCTGCGGCCCGATCGCCGGGCCGAGCCAGACTAGCAGTCGCTCCGGCGCGACGTTCATCGCCTGTACCGTCGCCTCCGTCACACCGCCCGCCAGCCCGCGCCATCCGGCATGAGCTGCGGCCACCACTGTGCCGGCTTCGTCGCACAACAGCAGGGGCAGGCAATCCGCCGTCATTACCGCGCAAACCTTGCCCGGTTGCCGGGCCAAGGCGGCATCGGCTTCGGGAACGCCAACCGTGCGGTCGGCATCCGCCACGATATTGCCGTGAACCTGCTTCAGCCAGACCGGGTCGCCGGGGAGAGTCGCACGGAGCAACGCCCGGTTCCGCGCCACGACAACCGGGTCATCGCCAACATGGTCACCCAGGTTGAGGGAAGCATAGGCGCCCACGCTCACCCCGCCATCACGGGTGGTTTGCAAGGCGCGCACATTGGCCGGCGCCGGCCAGTCAGGAATGATCCCGCTCTTATTCATGCCGCAGAACTTTCAGCAAATCAGCCATATCCTGTGGCAGGTCTGCCCGCCATTCCATCGCTTCGCCGCTGACCGGGTGGATCAGCCCGAGCCTTTCCGCATGCAAGGCCTGCCTCCCCAGGTTCTTGACCGCATCGCGCAAGAGCGGCGGCAAGTTCAGCGGCCGGCCGCCATAAACCGGGTCGCCCGCCAAGGGATGGCCGATGGACTGCATGTGCACCCGAATCTGGTGCGTGCGGCCGGTTTCCAGGCTGCAACGGATCAATGTGTGGTGATCGAAGTGCTCCAGCACGGCGTAATGCGTTACCGCCGGCTTGCCGTTGTGGACTATCGCCATTTTGATACGCTGACTGGGATGTCTGCCGAGCGGCGCTTCCACCTTGCCGTCATGAGCCACCAGCCCCTGCACCACAGCCAGGTAATCGCGCTTCACGCTGCGTGCCTGAAGCTGGCGCACCAGATCGGTCTGTGCGGTCAAGGTTTTGGCCACCACCAGCAGGCCGCTGGTGTCCTTGTCGAGGCGATGGACGATGCCGGCGCGGGGAATGCACGCAAGCTGCGGCGCATGATGCAGCAAGGCATTCAGCATGGTGCCCTGCCAGTTGCCGCTGCCGGGGTGGACCACCAGTCCGGCAGGCTTGTTGACCACCAGCAGCGCATCGTCTTCATACATGATGTCGAGGGCGATTTCTTCCGCTGCATACGGAGTTTCGGATGGATGCAATTCCGGCTCTACCCTCACCTTCCCGCCGCCCCATACCGCCTGTTTAGGCGCGACACACTGGCCATCGAGCGTGACGCGTTTCTCCTTGATCCAGGTTTGCAGGCGGCTGCGGGAATAATCCGGCAACAGCTGCTGCAAGGCCTGATCGAGGCGCAAACCGGTCATTTCTGGCGGAATCGTCAAGTTGATGGGGGCCGGATTTGGGTTATAATCGGGCGGATTACCACTTGCGCCCTGCTGGGCATCGGATATTGTCATGAGGCTTAGTTTAGCGTTAATTCTTGCATTGTTGATAACCGGCTGCGGCTTGCTGCCGGAAGTCCAGGATGAAACCAAGGGCTGGTCGGCCCAGAAACTCTACACCGAAGCCAAGGATCAAATGGCCGACGGTGGCTATGAAAAAGCCATTCAGTACTTTGAAAAGCTGGAGGCGCGCTACCCCTACGGCCGTTATGCGCAGCAAGCCCAAATCGAAATCGCCTACGCCTACTACAAGGCGAACGAACCGGCCTCCGCCCTCGCCGCCTGCGACCGCTTCATCAAACTCCACCCCAACCACCCCAACGTGGATTACATCTATTACCTGAGGGGTCTGGTGAACTTCAATGACGACCTGGGCTTCCTCGGCGCCCTGACGGAGAAGATCGCCGAAACCTCGGAAACCCTTGCCCCCCTCGCCAAACAGGACATGAGCGAACGCGACCCGAAGGCATCACGCGAAGCCTTTGAATCCTTCAAGGAGCTAACGACCCGCTTCCCCGACAGCAAATACACTCCGGACGCCATTGCCCGCATGAAGTACCTGGTCAACGCCCTCGCCTCGCATGAAGTTCACGTGGCTCGCTATTACTACAAACGCGGCGCTTACGTTGCCGCCGTCAACCGCGCCCAGTCCGCGATGCAGCAGTTTCCGCAGGCGCCCGCCACCGAGGAGGCTCTGACCATCATGGTGAAAGCCTACGATGCGCTCGGCATGAACGACCTTCGTGACGACACCCTGCGCATCATGCAAAAGAACTTCCCCAACAGCCGTTTCTTCGCCCTGCAGAAAAAGGCGGAAACGCCGTGGTGGAAAATCTGGTAACAGGAAACGCCTAGATCGCCGCTTCGTCGGTTTCGCCGGTGCGGATGCGCACCACCTGCTCCACGCTGGTGACGAAAATCTTGCCGTCGCCGATCTTGCCAGTGCGTGCCACCTTGATAATCGCATCGATGGCTGCCTCCACTTGGCTGGCTGCAATCACCAGCTCGATCTTGACCTTGGGCAGAAAGTCGACCACGTACTCGGCGCCGCGGTAGAGTTCGGTATGTCCCTTCTGCCGGCCGAAGCCTTTCACCTCGGTCACGGTCAGCCCGGTCACGCCAATTTCGTGCAATGCTTCGCGCACTTCATCAAGTTTGAACGGCTTGATAATCGCTTCAATCTTCTTCATTTGCCACTCCCGCTTATTATGACCCTAGAAACCTTTCTAGGATGATCCCTATTCCAGCCAGGGACGATACTTCGATGTAATCGGATAGCGCCGGTCCTTGCCGAATCCGCGCGGCGTGACCCGCACTCCGACTGGTGCTTGGCGCCGCTTGAACTCATTTTTGTCGATCAGCTTCACTACGCGGCGCACATCCTCTTCAGCGTAACCATGCGCAATGATGTCATGCGGACACAGGTCGTGCTCGACATAGGCTTCCATGATGGCATCCAGAATTTCATACGGCGGCAGGGCGTCCTGGTCGGTCTGGTTGTGGCGCAGCTCGGCGGACGGTGCGCGGGTGATGACCCGTTCCGGGATCACCTCGCCGAGACTGTTTCGATAGCGCGCCAGGCGATACACCAGCGTTTTCGGCACGTCCTTCAGTACCGCGAATCCGCCGGCCATGTCGCCGTACAGCGTGGCGTAGCCCACCGCCATTTCGCTCTTGTTGCCGGTGGTCAGGACAATCGAACCGTATTTGTTTGACAGTGCCATCAGCAAGGTTCCCCTGATCCGAGCCTGGATGTTCTCTTCGGTGGTGTCGAACGGCAAGTCGTCGAACTCTTCCGACAAGGTCCTGAGAAAAGAGTCGAACGCCAGCTTGATCGGCAACTCGCTGTAGCGAACCTGCATGCGATCAGCCATGATCTGCGCGTCCTGCAGGCTGATGTCAGCAGTGAATTCAGACGGCATCATCACCGCCTGCACCCGTTCCGCACCCACCGCATCCACCGCTATCGCCAGCGTCAGCGCGGAGTCGATGCCCCCGGACAGCCCCAGCACGACACCGGGAAACCCGTTTTTCATTACATAATCCTGCACGCCCAGACACAATGCCTTGTAAACGGATGCCTCGATCGGCAGCTGCGGAATGACCTCTCCCTGCTGCGGCTGATCCTTCTCTAGCTCAACGATGCGCAACATTTCCTCAAATGCCGGGAGCTGGTGCACCAGCGCACCCGCGCCGTCCATGACGAAAGAAGCACCGTCGAAGACCAGTTCGTCCTGACCGCCGACCAGATTGACGTAAAAAACCGGGAAACCGCACTCGCCGATCCGCTCGCGCACCGCCTGGTAGCGCGAAACCTGCTTGTTCATATGATAGGGCGAGGCGTTCAGCACCAGCAGCACGTCCGCATTGGCTTTGAGCGCACAGGCAGCGGCACCCTCTTCCCAGATATCGGCGCAGATGTTGATGCCGAATTTGATGCCGTCGGCTTCGAACACGCACGGCTCGGTACCGGGCGAGAAATAGCGCACTTCGTCAAAAACGGAATGGTTGGGCAATTTCTGCTTGTGATAGGAGCTGACGACCTTGCCGTCGCGCAGCACCGAGGCTGCATTGTAGCGCTGCCCATCCACCTGCTGTGGATGACCGATCACCAGGGTGATCCCTTGTATCTTTCGTGCCAAGCCGAATAGGGCCTGGTCGCAAGCTTCATAGAAACCCTCGCGCAGCAGCAGGTCTTCCGGCGGATACCCGGTCAGGGACAACTCCGGCGTCACCATCACCTGCGCGCCCGCTGCTTTGGCCTGCTCGGCATAATCTAGGATTTTTGCCGCATTGCCGGCGAGATCGCCGACCGTGCAGTTGATTTGCGCGATAGCGATCTTCATGTTTTATTGTTAATTGCCTCGACCACCGCCTCGCCCAAGCCAGCGGGCGATTTTGCCACCACCACGCCGGCCGCCTCCAGCGCAGCGATCTTGTCCGATGCCAGCCCCTTGCCGCCGGCGATGATCGCGCCGGCATGCCCCATGCGCTTGCCCTTGGGTGCGGTCTGACCGGCGATATAGGCCGCCACCGGTTTGGTGACGTGGGCCTTGATGTATTCCGCCGCCGCCTCCTCGCGGTTGCCGCCGATCTCGCCGACCATGATGATCGCTTCGGTCTGCGGGTCGTCCTGGAACATTTTCAGGCAATCGATGAAATCCAGCCCCTTGATCGGGTCGCCGCCGATGCCCACGCAGGTGGACTGGCCCAGCCCGAGTTTGGTGGTCTGGTAGACGGCTTCGTAGGTGAGCGTGCCGGAGCGCGACACCACGCCGACCTTGCCCTTCTTGTGGATGAAGCCGGGCATGATGCCGATCTTGCACTCTTCCGGGGTGATGATGCCGGGGCAGTTGGGGCCGATCAGCACGGCGTCGCCGGCCTTGAGCGCGGCCTTGACGTTGAGCATGTCGAGCACCGGGATACCCTCGGTGATGCAGACGATAACCTTGATGCCCGCGTCCGCAGCCTCCATGATCGAATCCGCCGCGAAGCCTGGAGGCACGTAGATCACCGAGGCCGTCGCCCCCGTCTCGCGCACCGCGTCGCGCACGGTGTTGAACACCGGGAGATGGAGATGGGTCTGCCCGCCCTTGCCCGGCGTCACGCCGCCGACCATCCGGGTGCCGTAGGCGATGGCCTGCTCGGAGTGGAAAGATCCCTGCTTGCCGGTGAAGCCCTGGCACAGGACCTTGGTGTTCTTGTTGACGAGAATGCTCATGAGGAAATCCTTAAAAATCTTTACCGCAGAGACGCGGAGGCGCAGAGAGTTCAACTTCTTGCTTTATCTCTGCGCCTCCGCGTCTCTGCGGTTCAAAAAATCACTTGACTGCCGCCACTGCGCGCTTGGCCGCATCGGTCAGGTCGCTGGCGGAAATCACGCCGACGCCGCTTTCCGCCAGCATCTTCTGCCCCAGTTCGACATTGGTGCCTTCCAGGCGCACGATCACCGGCACTTTCACGCCGACTTCCTTGACTGCGGCGATAATGCCCTCGGCGATGATGTCGCAGCGCATGATGCCGCCGAAGATATTGACCAGGATCGCCTTGACGTTGGCATCGGAAAGGATGATCTTGAATGCCTTGGCCACCGTATCCGCCGTGGCGCCGCCGCCGACGTCGAGGAAGTTGGCCGGCTGGCCGCCGTGCAGCTTGATCAGGTCCATGGTCGCCATGGCCAGGCCGGCGCCGTTGACCATGCAGCCGATGTTGCCGGCGAGAGCGATGTAATTGAGGTCGAACTCCTTGGCCGCCACCTCCTTCGGGTCGATCTGGGTCGGATCGCTCATCTCGGCCAGCTTCTTGCGCCGATAGAGGGCGTTGTCGTCGACACCAATCTTGCAGTCGAGTGCAACCAGGCTTCCGGTAGCAGTCACGATCAACGGGTTGATCTCCACCATAGCCAAATCACTTTCCTTGAACAGCTTGTACAAGCCTTTGGCCAGTTTGCCGAACTCGCCGATCTGCGTGCCTTCCAGCCCCAGACCGAAAGCCAGTGCGCGGCACTGGAAGTCCTGCAAACCCCACAGCGGATCGCAAGTCTCGCGCAGGATCTTTTCCGGCGAAGTCCGGGCGATCTCCTCGATCTCCATACCGCCGCTGCCGGAGGCAACCAGCACGATACGCTCGGATTCGCGATCCACCGTCAGGCTGAGGTAGAGCTCGCGCGCGATCGGCAGCGTCTCCTCGATCAACAGACGCGACACCATCTGCCCGTCGGGCGCATTCTGGTAGGTCACCAGTTGCTTGCCCAGCAGCGCATTGACCGCTTCCAGCAGCGCCTCGCGCGATTTCACCAGCCTCACCCCGCCGGCCTTGCCGCGGCCGCCGGCATGGATCTGCGCCTTCACCACCCAGGCGTCGCCGCCCAGCTCCGCAATCGCGCCATCCACCTGGGAAGCGCTGTCGATCGCCGTGCCGCGCGGCGTCGCGATGCCATAGTCACGCAACACCTGCTTCGCCTGATATTCATGCAAGTTCATATCTGTCCTCGATTTCTGGAGTATCCCCAGCCGATCCTGTTCACTCCGGCAATTCGTTCCAGCTAATTTTCATTCTGCAGCAACCACCCGCCATGGATAGTGATGGCCAGTTAAAATCGTTGGCGGAAGAGAGTGGGAGTCGAACCCACCAAGAACTGTCTGACAACCCTTGCCAGATTTGAAGTCTGGCCGCCCCACCGGGGAACGCTTCTCTTCCAATTGTAGCCAGGCAGTATAAAGCTTTGCAGCTATCCCCTCAACGCAGACGATGGGTATCGCCGGCACGGCGGGTGATGCCGCTACTGTCGAAAAACTCCAGAATCTGGATCGCCAGCTTGCGCCCGGTGCCGATCCGGTCGCGGAACTGCGCCACCGCAATCGCCCCATCCTGGCTTCCCGCCGCAAGCTCGCGCGCTATCCCCTCGAGCTGCGCCACCGATTGTGGAATAAAATAATGGTCGTGGGCCACCCGGTAAGTTTCTCCCATGGCCGCCAAACGTTGGAGCAGGAGGCGCATGCGCGCTTCCCCCACCTGCAGCGCAGCGGCCAGGTCGCGCACCCGGGGCGGCTGGAATGGCTGATCCAGCAGCAGCGGCGCCACCTTATGCCAGATCTCCTGATCACCGGCGGAAAGCGTGATGCGGTGATCCGGCAGGTGCAGCCAGAGCCCGCTCTGGGCGATCAGCCCGTCCGCGCGCAGTTGCGCCAGCAGGCTGTCGAAAACTGCACGCGCCAGGCGCGGCGCCACCTGCAAGCGCAGCTGATTGGCCCCCGGCCCCAAGAAATCCGGAGACTGTCGATGCGCCTCCGCCAGGCGCTCCAGCACGGCCTGACGCAATCCTTGCCAAACGCTTTGCGCGAAAGCCATGCCGTCGGCGGCGGCCAGCGGCACTTGCCGCTGCAAGGCTTCGGCTTCGGCGGAACTCAGGTTGCAGGTGAGCGCAAAGCGCGCCAGGTCGACGCCGCCTGGGGACGCCTCCAGCACGCCGCTCAGCACCGCTTCCAGCTGCGTTTGCGCGAGTGCCGCCAGTATCGCCAAGCGCTCCGGCGTGCGCCGCTTGCGCGCCGGCGGGAAAGGGTCGAGCACGGCGCCGCCGCCCAGGGTGCGACTGGCGGATTGGTCGCGAATGATGAAGCGGTCACCGCGCAGGGCGCCGATGGATCGGTCGAGCACAATCTGCGCCCAAGCGCTTGCACCCGGCTCGAGCGCATCGCCTTCCAGCAACGCCACCCGCGCGGTGACATCGACCGCACCGAGGTGAAAATGCACCGGCGACCAGTGGCGCAATGCCTTGTCGGCACTGGGCAGCAGATGCAAGCGCACATCCAGGCGCTGCGTCGGCCCATGCGCTGTCCCGGCCAGCACCCAATCGCCGCGGCGCACGTCGTCTTTATTGAAACCGGTGCCCGCCAGGTTGAGGGCGCAGCGTTGCCCGGTTACGCCAAGCTCGGCAGGTCGGTTCTGGGCGTGGATGCCGCGCACCCTGACAGCGATGCCGGCAGGCGAGAGCAGCAGTTGGTCGCCCACCTGCACCGTGCCGGAAAACACCGTGCCGGTCACCACTGTGCCGGTGCCGGCCAGGGTAAAGCAGCGATCGACTGCCAGACGGAAATTGCCAGTCGCGGCACGCGGCGGCAGAGCCGCAGCGACCGCCTCGAGATGTTCGCGCAGCGCCTCCACTCCTGCTCCGCTCACGGCGGAAAGCGGAAAAACCGGACAGTCTGCAAGCGGGGTCCCCTGCAACAGCGATTCCACCTCCGCCCGGGCTTGCGCCACTCGTTCTTCCGGCACGCGGTCGATCTTGGTCAAAGCGACGGCGCCGCGCGACAGTCCAAGCAGGTTAAGAATGGCGAGATGCTCGCGAGTCTGCGGCATGGGACCGTCGTCGGCGGCCACCACCAACAGCACGAAATCGATGCCGGTGGCACCGGCCAGCATGTTGTGCACCAGCTTTTCGTGCCCCGGCACATCGATAAAACCCAACATCTCGCCGCCAGGCAGGGGCGAATAGGCGTAGCCCAGGTCCAGGGTGATGCCGCGCGCCTTTTCTTCCTTGAGGCGGTCGGCGTCGACGCCGGTGAGTGCCTTCACCAGAGAGGTCTTGCCGTGGTCGATGTGGCCTGCGGTGCCGATGATCATGTTTTAAAACAAAAAGCTCATGAAACAGCCAAGTGGTTTAATTGGGCCACAAACCCCGCCTCATCCTCCAGGCAGCGCAGGTCGAGCACCAGCGCGCCTTCCTCGATGCGACCGATCACCGGAATCGGTAAGGCGCGGAAGGCGACGGCAAGTTTTTCCAGGGCAGTTCCCTCGCCACGCCCCTTTCTGGCGGGGCGAATGGCGATGCCGCGGCTGGCCAGACGCTCCACTGGCAGCGAGCCGCTGCCAATCTGGCTGGAGCAGTCGCAAAGCGACACGCTGTGGCTTCCCGCAAGCTTCTCCTGCAGTGGCGGAAGCACCCGTCCAGCGGCAAAGCCGATGTCTTCTGCCGTCCGCGTCAGCAGCCGGAGAGTGGGCAGGCGCTGGGCCAAGCGATCGGGGTCGCGATAAAGCCGCAGGATGGCTTCGAGCGCCGCGAGCGTCATTTTGTCCAGACGCAGGGCGCGCTTGAGCGGATTTTTCTTGATCTTGTCGATCAGGTCGCGCCGACCGACCAGGATGCCCGCCTGGGGGCCGCCCAGCAGCTTGTCGCCGCTGAAAGTGACGAGGTCGGCGCCGGCCGCCAAAGCCTGTTGGGGAGTAGGTTCGGCAGGCAAGCCCCAGCGGGAAAGGTCGACCAGGGTGCCGCTGCCCAAGTCGATCACGAACGGCAGGCCGTGCTCATGAGAGAGCTGCGCCAGCTCCCGCTCCGGCACCGCGGCGGTGAAGCCGACGACGGCGTAGTTGCTGGTGTGCACCTTGAGCAGCAAGCCGGTTTTGGCGGAAATAACCGCCTCGAAGTCCCGCAGATGGGTACGGTTGGTGGTACCCACCTCTACCAGGCGGCAGCCGGCGCGGGCCATGATGTCGGGGATGCGGAAGGAGCCGCCGATCTCGATCAGCTCGCCGCGGGAAACGATGACCTCCTTGCGTCCGGCAAGCGCGTTGAGCGCCAGGAATACTGCCGCCGCATTGTTGTTGACCACGGTTGCGGCTTCGGCGCCGGTCAGCTGGCGCAGCAGCTCTTCCACGTGCACATCGCGGTCGCCGCGCCGGCCGCTGTCCAGGTCAAATTCAAGATTGGAGGGCTTGGTCAGCACGTCCATCACCGCCTGCACCGCCTCGGCCGGAAACAAGGCACGCCCCAGGTTGGTGTGCAGCACCGTGCCGGTGAGATTGAACACCGGACGCAAGGAGGGCTGCTCGCTGGCTTCCAGAAGTTCGGCGCAGCGCGCTACCGCCTCCTCCTCGCTCAACGAGCCCCCAGCCGAGCCGACGCGCCAAGCCGCCCGCGCCTCATCCAGCACGGCGCGCACGGTTTCGACCGAGCGCGCCCGGCCGAAACGGGCTATCACCACCTGCATGGCGGGCAGATTGAGAACACGGTCCACTGAAGGGAAAGGTGATTGGCGGCTCAAGGTTTGGCTCGGTGTTCGGTTAGAAACGGAAATCGAGCTTTATTATGGATGTTGAACAGAATCCCGGCAACAGGCCCTCAGCCTAAAAACGGCCATTAGCCACAGATGAACACGGATTTACACAGATAACGCAATGCGCTGTAGCGACAAGCCATTCGCCCGAAAGGTGCTCAAGGTGAGAAAGGCAAATCATTGGTAATCTGTGTGCATCTGTGATAATCCGTGGCTGAACTGCTTTTTTATAGGCTCAAACGCTGCCGGGGTGAAAAAACAGGTTGGGACCGCCGCGCGCCTTGCCCGCCTCGTCCATCAGCACGTCCAGGGCAAGGGTGGCCAGGTCGTCAGCCACCGCTTCCACCTGATTGTCCTTTTCCATGTACAACAACTTCAGGTACGAGTTGCAGTCATCGCAGCTTTCCGCCTTGACCGCGCCGTTCGAGCCCTCTAGCTGGTAGTAGTTGATCCCGTGGGTGGACTCGCAACTGCTGCACTTGATCCGCACCATGTGCCACTCCGTGGCGCACAGAGAGCAGGAAAGATAGCGCAACCCCTGCTCCGTCCCGCCTATGCGCACGATGCCGGCGACCGGGTGTGAACCGCATGCCGGGCACAGCCCGCCCTGCTCCAGGCGGCCGAAGGCATGCTCCCCCAAGGCTGCCGCCATGTGGGCCCAACAAACCTGCAAGGCGGCGGCGACGAACGGCATGTCCTGCGCCCCGACACCGGCCAGATCGCCCGCCAGAAGCTTGCTCGCGATCTCCTCCAGTTCGGCATCGCCCGTCTGCATCAGGCGGACGACAGCCTCGCTTGCGGGGCCCGGAAGGGATGCCGCGGCCATGTGCCGCAACAACGCCTTCAATCCTGCCCGCCAGGCAGCATCCCTGAGCCAGGACTGGGCACCGAGTACCGGCATGCCGTGTTCGCGGCATAGCGCCTGCTGTTCGGCCCCGGGCAGCGGCACCCTTGGAAAATGGGCCAGCGCTTCCTGCTGCGCCTGCGCCAGGGTCGCTAAAAAAACCAGGTAGCCCCCCAGGGAATTCCCCTGGGAAAGTTGCCGGAACCGCTCCGCCCGTTGCTTGAAAACATCCGGCCCGGCCAGGCGGAGAAAGGGAATCTGCCCGGCCGGGGCTTCGATCTGACCCGGTTCGATAATGCGTGCCTGGATATTCATTTTCCTCCACCGGTAATCTGCCGGAACCACGCCGGATGGTGCTGCTTCGCCCAAGCGCGGCTGACCGTGCCGTACACCATGGCACGGATGGTGCCCTTAGTCCAGATGGCGGCGTAAACGTGGACGATGATCAGGGCGATCATGCCCGCCGCCGCTGTCGCATGCACGACAGAGGAAAGGCGGATCAGGCCGATCGGGAACAGGGCCGAGAAATAGGCGCGCCAGATGACGATACCGGACACGGCAAGCAGCGCCATGCAGCCCGCCAGCAGCCAGAACAGCAGCTTTTGGCCACCGTTGTACTTGCCCGCTTCCGGCATGTTGTGGTCATCGCCGTCCACCATTTCGCGGATACGGCTCAGCCATTCCTTGTCTGTCGGTGTCATGATGTTCAGCTTCCAGAAGCGGAAGAACATGGCGACAAAGGACAGCGCCATCACCACCCCGATGAAGGGATGGAGAATGCGCGCCCAGACGCCGCCGCCGAAGAGCTGATTCAGGGGATAGAACGCCGGATGGAAGAAAGCCAGGCCGGACAGCGCCAGAAGGATGAAGGTCATCCCGACCGCCCAGTGATTGGCGCGCTCGGGAGCCGTATAGCGGACTAGGTCCTTGGGATCGCGTATCATTCTTCGAACTCCTTCTCGATGTCTTTCGAGACCTCATTGGGGCCCTTCATGACGTAGTGGAACAGGCTGCCCAGGGCGACCAGGCCGATGGCGAAGGAGGCCAGCGGCTTGGTGACGCCCTTCCACAGACCGACCATCGGACTGATCGAAGGGTTATTGGGCAGACCACTGTACAGCTCCGGCTTGTCGGCATGCTGCAGCACGTACATCACGTGCGTGCCGCCCACCCCTTGCGGGTTGTACAGCCCGGCATTCGCGTAGCCGCGGCTCTTGAGGTCGGTGACGCGCCCCTCAGCATGCTGGATCATGTCCTCCTTGGCGCCGAACACGATCGCACCGGTGGGGCAGGTCTTGACGCAGGCCGGTTCCAGCCCCACCCCCACACGGTCTGAACACAGGGTGCACTTGTACGCCTTGCTGTCGTGAGCCGAGATGCGCGGCACGTTGAACGGGCAGCCGGTGATGCAATAGCCGCAGCCGATGCAATTCTCCTCGTGGAAATCGACGATGCCGTTGCTGTACTGGATGATCGCGCCGGGCGCCGGGCAGGCTTTAAGGCAGCCCGGATCGGCACAGTGCATGCAGCCGTCCTTGCGGATCAGCCATTCCAGCTTGCCGGCTTCCACTTCCACTTCCGAAAAACGCATCAGCGTCCAGGACTTGGCGCTGAGATCGGCGGGGTTGTCGTACACGCCGACATTGGTACCGACCTCGTCGCGCAAATCGTTCCACTCCATGCAGGCTACCTGGCATGCCTTGCAGCCGATGCATTTGGAGATGTCGATGAGTTTCGCCACCGGCATCGTTTCCCGCACGGAGGGAGAAGGCGTCGTCGTGGCGGAACGGGCTTTGATGTCTAATGATTGCAGTGCCATGTCGCCCCCTATACCTTCTCAACGTCCACGAGGAACGATTTGAATTCAGGCGTCTGAGTGTTAGCGTCGCCCACGAAAGGGGTCAAGGTGTTGGTGATGTAGCCGTTCTTGGCCAACCCCATAAAGCCCCAGTGGATCGGAATACCCACGGTATGCACCTTCTTGCCTGTGACGGTGAGCGTCTTCAGGCGCTTGGTGACAACGGCCACGGCAATGATGAATCCGCGCTTGGATTTCACCCGTACGTGGTCACCGGCCTTGATGCCTTTGTCCTTGGCCAGCTCTTCGCCGATTTCCACGAACTGTTCCGGTTGCATGATGGCATTCAGCTTCACATGCTTGGTCCAGAAGTGGAAGTGCTCGGTGAGCCGATAGGTGGTCGCCACATACGGGAACTTGTCCGGCTTGCCGAACGTATCCCAATCTCCTTTGAACACCCGCGCCGCCGGATTGGCCCGCGCCATGGGATTGGCCGGATGCAGCGGATTGCTGGCCAGCGGCGATTCCATCGGTTCATAGTGTTCCGGGAAAGGGCCTTCCGCCATCTTGTCGATGGCGAAGAAGCGCGCCACGCCTTCCGGGTTCATAATGAACGGATTGATGCCTTCTTCAGGTGCGGAATCGGCCTTGATATCCGGAATGTCCGAGCCGGTCCACTTGCCTGCTACGGCGTCCCAACCGATCAGTTTGCGTTTCGCATCGTAGGGTTTGCCGGTGAGATCGCAGGATGCACGGTTATACAGAATGCGCCGGTTCGCCGGCCAGGCATATGCCCAGTTGAGCGTTTGCCCTATGCCGAACGGATCGGAGTTGTCACGCCGCGCCATCAGGTTGCCCTTCTCCGACCAACTGCCCGCGAAGATCCAGCAACCGCACGATGTGGAACCGTCGTCGCGCAATTCCGCGAAACCGTTCAGCTGCTCGCCGGCTTTTACCAGCACCTTGGTCGGATCCTTGGGGTCGGTTACTTCCTTCAAGGCTTTGCCGGAAAACTCCTTCGCCAGTTCCTCAGGGGCAGGAGAATTCGGCTGGCGATGTTTCCAGGTCAGGTTCAGGATAGGATCGGGGAAAGCCCCGCCTTCTTTTTTGTACATCTCCTTCAGCTTGAGGAAAATGCCCGCCATGATTTCAGGATCGGGTTTCGCCTCGCCGGGCGCATCGGTGGCCTTCCAGTGCCATTGCAGCACCCGGCTGGAACTGACCAGAGAGCCGTCTTCTTCCGCGAAGCAGGTGGAAGGCAGGCGGAACACTTCGGTTTGAATCTTGGCCGGATCCACGTCGTTGTACTCGCCGTGGTTCTGCCAGAACTCAGAGGTTTCGGTCGCCAGCGGATCGATCACGACGAGGTACTTGAGTTTCGCCAGAGAGCCGGAGATCTTCACCTTGCACGGCGCCGAAGCGAGCGGGTTGAAGCCCTGGCAGAAGTAGCCGTTGACCATGCCCTGGCTCATGTTCTCGAACACCTGCAGGATGTCGTAGCCCTTGTCGAGCTTGGGCAGCCAGTCGTAGCACCAGTTGTTGTCATTGGTCGCGGCGTCGCCGAACCAGGCTTTCATATTGCTGACGAAAAATTTGTTGTAGTTCTGCCAGTAACTCATCTGGCCGGGTCGCAAGGGCTTGAAGGCGCGCTTCTCGATATAACCCTTGTAATCCTGCTCCGCGTCGCTGGGCAGCGTCATGTAACCCGGCAACAGATTGGACAGCAAGCCCAGGTCGGTCAGGCCCTGGATGTTGGAGTGGCCTCTGAGGGCATTCATGCCGCCGCCCGCCACGCCGATATTGCCCAGCAACAACTGCACCATGGCGCCGGTGCGGATCATCTGCGACCCCTGCGAGTGCTGCGTCCAGCCCAGGGCGTACATGATGGTCATGGTTTTGTCGGACTTGGAGGTCTCCGCAATCATCTCGCAGACTTTGAGGAAGGCATCCTTGGGCGTGCCGCAGATGTTGGACACCATTTCCGGCGTGTAGCGGGAGTAGTGCGCCTTCATCAACTGATACACGCAACGCGGATTCTGCAGCGTCGGGTCGGTGACCACGAAGCCATCCTTGCCGATCTGGTAGCCCCAGGTGGATTTGTCGTACTTGCGCTTCTCCGGGTCATAGCCGGAGTAAATGCCGTTCTCGAATTTGAACTCGTCCTTCACCAGGAAACTGAAGTCGGTGTAATTCTTCACATACTCATGGTGAACCTTGTCATTGCTGAGCAGGTAATTGATCAGACCGCCCAGAAAGGCGATGTCGGATCCGGCGCGTATCGGTGCGTAAAAATCCGACACCGCGGCGGAGCGCGTGTAGCGGGGATCCACCACGATGAGCTTGGCTTTGCGCTGGACCTTGGCCTCGGTTACCCATTTGAAACCGCAAGGGTGGGCCTCGGCGGCATTGCCGCCCATGATGAGAATGAGATCGGCATTCTTGATGTCGACCCAATGATTGGTCATGGCACCGCGGCCGAACGTAGGGGCAAGACTTGCCACCGTAGGTCCGTGTCAAACGCGTGCTTGATTATCGAATGCGAGCATCCCCAGGCTGCGCACCACTTTGTGGGTGAGGTAGCCTGATTCGTTGCTGGAAGCGGAAGCGGCCAGGAAACCCGTGGTCACCCAGCGGTTCACGGTGGCGCCGTCCTTGTTCTTGGCGATGAAATTCTTGTCCCTGTCTTCCTTCATCAATTTGCCGATGCGGGTGAAGGCCTCGTCCCAGGAAATGCGTGTCCATTCCTTGCTGCCAGGGGCGCGGTATTCGGGATGCTTGAGGCGGTTGGGGCTGTGCACGAAATCCAGCAGGCCGACGCCTTTGGGGCAGAGCGTGCCGCGATTAACCGGGTGATCCGGGTCGCCTTCGATATGGACAACTTTCGCATGGACGTTCTTGGCTTTATCGCCCAGGCTGTAGATCAGGATGCCGCAGCCCACCGAGCAGTACGGGCAGGTATTGCGGGTTTCGGTAGTGCGCGCCAGCTTGAAACTGCGCACCTCCGCCAGCGCATCGCCGGGCGCGAATCCCAGCATCGCCAGGCTGGAACTACCCAACCCGCCGGCGCAAACTTTGAAGAACTGCCTCCGTGTGACTTGCATCTCCACTCCTCCTTAGTATTATACGATCGAATAATTGTCGATAATTTTTTATAGCCGCATAAAATTAATTGATAAGCCGGCTATTGTCAACTTCTATATGTGCATTTCTATTTAGCGTCGACAGCCGGCCAGGTGCATGAAACCATGGCGGCAGATGAAATCGTTTGCCGCTACAAGCGGGGGAAAGCGGGAAATTTCAGTGGGCTGGTCGGGGATACCCGACCGGAGGGGAAAAACGGCAGATGTTTAACTGCGCATTCTCATGAATTGATTTCTTCGGCCCAGATCAGCGCCTTGACCTGGGCGATATTGACCGCATCGGCATCCACTCCGCAGGCGGCCGCGCATTGGGCGAGCCCTCCTGATCCGCTTCTTCGCAGGCCACGGCGAGTGCGAGAAAGGGTGCATATATGCCTTCGCGGCGCACCAGCGCCGTTACCACCTGGTTGGGCAATTTCAGCCTCTTCAGACGCCACCCGTATTTCGTCCATCACATTCCACGCGGTCTCGACGACGTATGGCCGACCGAAACGGGCAATCATCGACTGCATTGTCGGCAGGCTGAGCACCCGGTCCACGGCGGGAAGAGGGGATGGTCGACTCATAAAGTGATTGGTTTTATTCCCTCATGAAGCAACGCGCCATCAAACACTGCCCGGATGAAAAAACAGGTTGGGGCCGCTGCGCTCTTTTCCTGCCTGATTCATCAGCAAGTCAAGGCCAAGCGTTGCCAGGTCGTCGGCCACCGGCTCCACCCCGGTGTCTTTTTCCACGTACATGATTTTCAGGTAGGCGTTGCAATCGTCGCAGCTCTCTGCCTTGACGGCTCCGCTCGAGCCTTCCTGAACATAATAGCCGATATCGCGGGTGGATTCGCAACTGCTGCACTTGATGCGTACCATGTGCCATTCCGTGGCGCACAGGGAACAGGAAAGATAGCGCAACCCCTGCTCCGCGCCGCCGATGCGGACCAGGCTGGAGACCGGCGGCGAGCCGCACACCGGGCAAAGATTGGGCTGCTCGATCCGGCCGAAGGCCTGCTCGCCGAGCAATGTTGCCATGTGCGCCCAATAGACCTGCAATGCGGCAGCCACAAAGGGCGAGGCTTCCGGCGGCACGGCAGAGTATGCCCCGGCGAGAACCGCCTCGGCGAGGAGCTCCAGTTCATCGACCCCGGCGCGGGACAGGTGCTCCACCGCGTCACAGGCTTGAGGAGAAAGCGGCTCGGTTCCCAGCAGCGCGAAGATTTGCTGCAAACCGGCATGCCAGGACCAATCGCGAGACCAGCTCTGTACGCTGAGGGGTGGCAGCCCGTAGCGGCGGGAAAGCGCCAACTGTTCGGCCGAGGGTAGCGGCACTAGGGGGAAGGCCTCCAGCACGGCCTGTTGCGCCCGGGAAAGCCGCGCCATGAAAGCCAGGTAGTCGCCCAGCACATGGTTGCGGGCAAGCGTGTCGAAGCGGCTGGCCCGCTGTGCGAATACCTCGCCCCGTGTGGGCAGGCGGATAAAAGGGATATCGCCCTTCGGGATTTCGACTTCCCCAGGCTGTAGAATTGCGCTCATTTTTATTCGTTACCTCCCTTGATTTGCCTCAACCAGGCGGGATGGTGCTTCTTCGCCCAGGCGCGTGTCACTGTGCCGCGGGTCATTGCCCCGATCGAGCCCTTGGTCCAGATCGCCGCATAGATGTGGACGATGATGCCGGCGATGAGGACAAAGGCGCCGATGGCGTGCACCACCACCGCCATGCGGATCAGGACAACCGGAAAGTAGGGTGCAAACCAGGGCTGCCAGAAAATAACGCCAGAGATCAGCAGCAGCGGGATGGTCACCACCATGGCCCAGAACAGGTATTTTTGGCCGGCATTGTAACGACCCACCTCCGGCAGCCTTTCTTCGCGATTTCGGATCACGTCGCCGATCTGCCTGACCCATTGGCGGTCGGCATCGGTGATGCGGTTGTAAGCCCAAAAGCGTGCCATCAGCCCCAAAAACGACAGGAACATGATCACGCCGATAAACGGATGCAGTATCCGATTCCATGTGCCGCTTCCAAACAGATTGGCAAGCCAGAAGAAATAGGGGTGGAACAGGGCCAGACCGCCAAGGGCGGCGAGAATAAAGGCAACCGCCACTACCCAGTGGTTGAGGCGCTCCGCCGTGGTGTAGCGCCGGATCAGACTGGATGGGACGCTCATGATTGCTTCTCCTTGCTCTTGCCGCCCTCTTCCTCCACCTCGTTCGGCCCCACCGTCACATAATGGAAGAAGCCGACCAGCGCCATCAAGCCCAAACCCAGACTGGCGATCGGCTTGGCGCCCCCTTTCCACAGGGAAACCAGCGGGCTGATGTGCGGGTCTCTGGGCAGGCCGTGATAGATTTCCGGCATGTCGGCGTGCTGCAGCACGTACATCACATGGCTGCCGCCCACGCCGGACGGGTCGTACAGGCCGGCATTCTTGAAGCCCCGCTCGTTCAGGTCGACGATGCGCTCCTCGGCATGGCGGACCATGTCCTCCTTGCTGCCGAACACCAGCGCACCGGTCGGGCAGGCCTTGATGCAGGCCGGCTCCATCCCCACCGCCACACGGTCGGAACACAGCGTGCACTTGTAGACCTTGCCGTCCTTCTTCGAGATGCGCGGGATGTTGAACGGGCAGCCGGTAATGCAGTAGCCGCAGCCGATGCAGTTCTCCTCGTGGAAATCGACGATCCCATTGCTGTACTGCACGATCGCGCCGGGTGCCGGACAGGCCTTGAGGCAGCCCGGATCGGCGCAGTGCATGCAGCCGTCCTTGCGGATCAGCCATTCCAGCTTGTTGGGCTCCAGCTCCACTTCCGAATAGCGCATCACCGTCCAGGAAGCCTCGGTCAGGTCGCGCGGGTTGTCGTAGACGCCGGTGTTGGTGCCGATCTGGTCGCGGGTGTCGTTCCACTCCATGCATGCCACCTGGCAGGCCTTGCAGCCGATGCACTTGGAGATGTCGATCAGCTTGGCCACTTCCAGGGTCTGGCGCTGGCTCGGAGAAGGCGTCGTGGTGGCGGAGCGCCGGGTGATGTCCAATGATTGCAGTGGCATGATCGGCTCTCCTTATATCTTCTCGATGTCGACCAGGAAGGACTTGAATTCCGGCGTTTGGGAATTCGCGTCGCCGACCACCGGCGTCAGGGTGTTGGTGAGGTAGCCGTTCTTGGCGATCCCCTTGAAACCCCAGTGGATCGGGATGCCGACGTGGCGAATCTTTTTGCCCCCCGAGTCGAGCGCCTTGATCCGCTTGGTCACCACCGCCACTGCCTTGATATGGCCGCGGTTGGAGCTGACCTTGACGCGGTCGCCCGCCTTGATGCCCTTTTCCTTCGCCAGCTCCTCCCCGATCTCGACGAACTGCTCGGGCTGAAGGATAGCGGACATATTCACGTGCTTGGTCCAATAGTGGAAATGCTCGGTCAGCCGATAGGTAGTGCCTGCGTAGGGGAAATCCTTCATCTTGCCGAAGGCCTCCATATCGCCCTTGAACACCCTGGCCGCCGGGTTGCTGATCACCTTGGGATGGAGCGGGTTGGTGCCGATGGGCGTCTCGAACGGCTCGTAATGCTCGGGGAACGGGCCTTCCGCCATCTTGTCCAGGGCAAACAGCCGCGCCACGCCCTCGGGCTGCATGATGAACGGGTTCATCCCTTCCTCGGGAGCGGAGTCCATCTTGATGTCCGGCACATCTGCCCCGGTCCACTTGGCGCCGTCCCAGAAGATCAGCTTGCGGTTCGGGTCCCACGGCTTGCCGGCGGGATCGCACGAGGCGCGGTTATACAGGATGCGCCGGTTGGCCGGCCAGGCGAATGCCCAGTTCAGGGTATTGCCGAGGCCGGACGGATCGGAGTTATCGCGTCGCGCCATCAGGTTGCCCTTCTCGGTCCAGGCACCCGAGAACAGCCAGCAGCCGCTGGTGGTGCTGCCGTCGTCCTTGAGCTGGGCGAAACCGTCGAGCTGCTGCCCTTTTTTCAGGATGATCTTGGTCGGATCCTTCGGGTCAACCAGGTCCGCCAGCGCGCGACCGTTGTATTCCATCGCCAGCTCTTCCGGCGTCGGCGCGCGGGAAATCTTGTAATCCCAGGTCAGGTTCAGGATCGGGTCGGGGAAAGCACCGCCCTCCTTGCGGTACAGCTCGCGCAGACTGAGGAACAGGCCGGCTATGATCTCGGCATCGGCCCTTGGCCTCGCCCGGCGGTTCGGCGCCCTTCCAGTGCCATTGCAGCCAGCGCCCGCTATTGGTGAGCGACCCGTTCTCCTCGGCGAAGCAGGAGGAAGGCAGGCGGAATACCTCGGTCTGGATCTTGGCGGGATCCACGTCGTTGAACTCGCCGTGATTCTCCCAGAAGCAGGAGGTATCCGTCGCCAGCGGATCGATCACGACCAGGTATTTCAGCTTGGACAAGGCGCCAGTCATCTTCGCCTTGTTCGGGATCGCCGCCAGCGGGTTGAAGCCCTGGCAGAAATAGCCGTTCACCTTGCCCTGGTGCATCAGCTCGAACACCCGCAGCACGTCGTATTCCATGTCCAGCTTGGGCAGCCAGTCAAAGCACCAGTTGTTCTCCCTGGTCGCCGCACTCCCCCACCACGCCTTCATCAGGCTGACGTGGAACTTGGGGTAGTTCTGCCAGTAGGACAACTGTCCCGGCCGCAGCGGCTTCAGAGTGCGCTTGTCGACATAGGCCTGGTAGTCGGTTTCCTTCTCGCCGGGCAGGGTCAGGTAGCCCGGCAGCGGGTTGGACAGCAGCCCGAGGTCGGTCAGGCCCTGGATATTGGAATGACCTCTCAGGGCATTCAAGCCTCCGCCCGCCATGCCGATATTGCCCAGCAGCAGTTGCAGCATCGCCGCGGTGCGGATCATCTGCGAGCCGGTGGAATGCTGCGTCCAGCCGAGGGCATAGAGAATGGTGAGGGTGCGGTTCGGCACCGACGTGGTGGCGATGATCTCGCAAACCTTGAGAAACTGGTCCTTGGGCGTGCCGGTGATATTGCTTACCATCTCCGGCGTGTAGCGGGCATAGTGTCCCTTGAGCAACTGGAACACACAGCGCGGATGCTGCAGCGTTTCGTCCGCCAGGGCGTAGCCGTCCGGCCCCATCTCGTAGGCCCAGCCGGATTTGTCGTATTTGCGCCCCGCCTCGTCGTAACCGGAGAACAGGCCTGCGTCGAAGCGGTAACCCTCGCCGACAATCAAGGCGGCATTGGTATATGCCTTGACGTATTCATGCTGGATCTTGTCGCGGCCGAGCAGGTAATTGATCACCCCGCCGAGGAAAGCGATATCGGTGCCGGTGCGGATCGGCGCATAAAGGTCCGCCAGCGCCGCCGAGCGCGTGAAGCGCGGGTCAACGACGATGAACTTGGCGTGGTTGTGGGCCTTCGCCTCGGTCACCCACTTGAAGCCGCAGGGGTGCGCCTCGGCGGCATTGCCGCCCATCACCATGACCACATTCGCGTTCTTGATATCGACCCAGTGATTGGTCATCGCGCCGCGACCGAACGTAGGGGCAAGACTTGCCACCGTAGGTCCGTGTCAGACGCGCGCTTGGTTGTCGAACGCCAGCATCCCCGTACTTCGGACCGCCTTGTGGGTAATGTAGCCGGTCTCGTTGCTCGATGCGGAGGCCGCCAGGAAGCCGGTGGTGACCCAGCGATTGACTGTGGCTCCTTGCAGCGTTCTTGGCGATGAAATTCTTGTCGCGGTCGTTCTTCATCAGCCGGGCGATGCGGCTGAACGCCTCATCCCAGGAAATGCGCTTCCACTCGTTGGAGCCGGGGGCGCGGTATTCCGGGTATTTCAGCCGGTTGGGGCTGTGCACGAAATCCAGCAGGCCCGCGCCTTTCGGGCATAGAGTGCCGCGGTTGACCGGGTGATCGGGGTCGCCCTCGATATGGATGATGCTGCGCTCGGCGTTCTTGGCGCTGTCGCCGAGGCTGTACATGATCAGGCCGCAACTGACCGAGCAGTACGGACAGGTGTTGCGCGCCTCGGTGGTGCGCAGCAGCTTGAACTCGCGCACTTCTGCCAGCGCCTCGCCGGGAGAGAAGCCCAGCGCCGCCAGGGTGGAAGTGCCCAGCCCGCCAGCGCAAACCCTGAAGAATTGCCTCCTTGTGACGTGCATTTCGCTCTCTCCTTCACAAATGTATTGCATAACAGGGCAATGACATTCTTTTTATAGAGCCCATGCGATTTTTGTCAAGCCGGCGAAACGAGCGAATGCATGGAGGCGGCAGAGATATCGGCTGCGCCGCGACCAGGAGGAAGCAAAATATTTCAGCGGGCTGGTCGGGGCCCCACGACTAGCTAGGGAAAAAGGGAAAAGTGGCCGCTATTTAGCGGCGCATCTCATAAGTTGATTTCTTCGGCCCAGATCAGCGCCTTGACTTGGGCAGTATTGACCTCATTGGCATCCAGCCCGCAAGCGGCGGCATGCTCAATGATCGCCTCCTGGTCTGCCTCCTCGCACGCCACAGAAAGCGCCAGGAAAGGGGCATAGACGCCTTCGCGACGGGCCAGCGCCGCCATAACCGGGTCGGGCAGTTGCAGCTGCTCCAGCGCCTGTTCCATCGGCACGTTCAGCAACACGTCCAGCAAGGAAAATATCCCAACAATGAACAAGCCTTCGCGCTCGGCCAGCGGCAGCTTGCCCTGGCCCAGCAGTTCCGTCATGCGCGCACGCACCAACGCATTCTGCAACAGCGCCTTGCTACGCGGATCCGCCTTGCCGCTGGTAAACAGCAGCAACGTCAGCCAGCGATACAGTTGTTTGTAGCCGAGAATCACCAACGCATGGGCGATGGAGCGGATTTGCTGCTGAAAGCCGTTGACCGGCGCGTTGATGTAACGCAGCAGCTTGTAGGAAAGCATCGCATCGTGCTTGAATCCTTCCTCCAGCTGCGAGATTTCTCCCTCGCTCTTCACCATGCTGAGCAGTTCCAGAACCCTGATGCGGTCGCTATCTACATGGGGCGGCATGGAAGGGCGCAGGCGGGTGAAGTAATTGCCCTCGAAGCAATGAAAATGCATCTTGTAACAGGCCTCGAAATCGTCATCCGTCTCCACGTTTTTCGCCAGCAGCTGCGGCGTAGGCTTATCCAGGAAGCGATCCGCCAGCTTGCCGAGTTCAATGGCGTTGAAGCGGGCAACGTCCACCCTGATGAAGCTCGCCAGCGTAACAAATTGCCCCAGACCCTGTTTCAACTCAAAATCATCGAGCGCAATCTGGTAGCCCAGGCTCCTTAATTCGCGGCAGCGCAGCAGGTTATCCTCCAGCATGTCCTGGTCCGGGCACACGACCAGCACCACCCCCTTGCCGGGTAATTTCCGCAGCAGAGGGCTTTCCAGCATGACAGGGGAAATTCCGACAAAGGCCAGCTTGTCCTCAAGCAGACGGTTGACATCGAGGCCCACCAGACAGCGAATCAGGGCCTCGTCCTGCATCCGCCTCAGCGCTGCGTCTGGCGCCTTGACCGTGGGCAGGACTTTACTGCGCAGCAGCAATTCGTAGCCGATGATCTGCTGGGAGCGATTCAGAACCGGCTGGCGACCGATGATTTTCTGCCGCAGCTCTTCCGCATTGGTCCGATGGCCGCTCGTTTCGATTTCCGGAATGCTGGCTACCACGTTATCCGCCGCGATATGGCCGGTGTCGATCGACTCTTCAGCCGCCACTGACGGAAGAGCGTCGAGCAAGGGAATGGAGCCGCCGGAAAAGGAAGTCGTTGCCACGGGCTTGGAAGCGGGCGGCACGGCATTGGGCTTGTCACTGCCGGATTTCCCGCTCCTGAGGAATTTCAGATATTTCCCTAGCAATTAATGGACTCCATGAAAGCTTGGCCGATTCTAGCACGCAACCACCTACGCGGATAAACCCTGCGTTCGGAAACTTATATTGCGGTAACGGCCTCTTTTGCTTTATGCTCACACTGTAAACGCACAAGAAAATCGATACACAAATAATCATGAGGCACTGCCTGCGCAATCTCATCCTCGGCTTTCTGCTGCTGTGGCTCCCACTGCAGGGGTTCGCCGCGGCCGGGATGTCATCCTGCCGTCACGACCACACCCCGCCGCCAGCAATGCAGGCCGGGATGCAAGACCAGCATGGTGGCCATGATTGCGGCCATGATCAGAACACCCCCTCCGCCACACCCCAAACGCAGTGCGACGATTGCGGCTATTGCCACCTGGGCGGCGCGCCCGCTCTCCTGCCCACACCCACCGGCTTAAGCGATAACGCCAGCTTCTCTTTCAAATTCGCTTCTGGCACACACTTCCCGCTGTTCTTTCCTGAACAACCTCAACGCCCCCCTCACGCGCTTTTTTCCTGAGTTCTGCCGAATTTTGAATTGTATGCAGGACTATGGGCTATTTTGCCCATGGCCCGCCGCATGCACGACTTTAATTTAAGGAGCAAATCATGAAAAAAGCATTGATCACCCTCTTCGCTGCCGCCACTATGCTGACGGCGGTTTCCGCCGTCCAAGCCGCAGATGCGGCGAGCGGCAAGGGCACTGTCAACAAAATCGACGCCGCGACGGCTACCGTGAACATCTCTCACGAGGCCATCCCCTCTATCCAATGGCCCGCCATGACGATGGACTTCAAAGTGGCCAACAAGAAGGTTCTGTCGGGCATCAAAGCCGGCCAGGTGGTAACTTTCGGCCTTACCAAGGAAGCTAAAACCGGTTACGTGATTTCGCACATCGAACCAGCGAAATAAGCCGGCTGACAGGAAGCCGCAAGGCTTCCCGTTGCTGATATCGATTTTCTCTTCTTCAAGGACAGAGGCAAATGAAACCTCATCGCTATCCAATCAAGCTTGGAAAGCTGCATACGATTGCGCTCATTTTGGCACTGGCTAGCGCGTCGGCGCTGGCCGAACCCGCAGCAGCCCCGCCCGGATCCAGTTTGGAAAGCTTACTGGAACTGGCACGCAGCCAAAACCCCGAACTCGCCGCCTCGCTTTACGAGGCAGAAGCCGCTGCCGAGCGGGTCTATCCTGCAGGTGCCCTGCCCGACCCTACCCTGCGCACTGAACTGCGCAACATCACCAACCAGGGCATGGACGCCAGCCCCAACCTGCTGCCTGGCCGCATCGGCAGTACCAAGTACACCCTGATCCAGCCCGTGCCATTCTGGGGCAAGCGCGATCTCAAGCGCGAAGTCGCCGAAGCCGAGGCCGACCAAGCACGAGGCCGCGCCACGACCAACTGGACAGAACTGGCGGCGCGCCTCAAGGCCGCCTATGCCCAATATTACGTGCTGTCGCACTCCGAAAACGTGACCCGTGAGTTGCTCGACCTGGCTGGCAGCCTGGAAAAAATCACCCAGGCTCGCTATGCCAGCGGCCTGGTGCCACAGCAAGACGTGATCCGCGCCCAGATCGAGCAGACCGGCATGCGCAGCGAACTGGTGGCGATCAGCAACGAACGCCACCACGCCCAGGTCAAGATCAATGCCCTGCTGAAGCGGCCGACCATGGCGCCGCTTGCCGAACCCGAACGGCTGCGGACTATCCCCTCGCCGGCCCGGCTCGACCATGCCGCGCTGGAAGAACGGTTGCGCGCCCGCAACCCACAGCTGTTCGTCGAGGAAGCGCGCGTCGCCGCTGCTGCCAAGAACCGCGAGCTGGTCTACAAAAACCGCTACCCCGATTTTAACCTGGGCCTATCGCCGATCCAGACCGGCAGCCGCGTCAACGAATGGGAGCTGATGATCGAGCTCAACATTCCATTGCAGCAGGAAAGCCGCCGCTCCCAGGAGCGCGAAGCGCAGGCCATGCTGGCTGCGGCTGAGTCGCGCAAGGAGGCCACCCTGAACCAGTTGACTGCCGACCTGGCCGAAAACGTCTCGGCTCTCGACAACGCGCGCTATACCGAAAACCTCACTCGCACCAGTCTGCTTCCTCAATCGGAGTTGAACTTCAAAGCCGCGCTGGCGAGCTATGAAATCGCCAAGGTGGATTTCGCCACTCTGCTCGATGCCCAGCGCCAGATCCGCACTACCAAACTCAGCCTGCTCAAAACCCAGGGCGAAATGCAGTTCCGGCTGGCCGAAATCGAACGACTGTTGGGAGAAGACCTATGAACAAGACCACAGCCATTGCAATGAGTGCGGTCATCGCCGCCGCACTGGGCGCCGGCTACTGGCTGGGCAACCAGGGCGCGTTCGGACCCGGCGGCGCGCCGACAGCGCCTGTAGCCAGCAGAGCACCGGCCAAGAAAGAGCCCAAGCTCCTGTTCTACCGTAACCCGATGGGCCTGCCCGACACTTCGCCGGTACCGAAAAAGGACGAAATGGGGATGGACTACATCCCGGTCTATGAAGGCGACGAGGACGGCAGCCCCCATGCGGCCAAACAGGTCAGGATCAGCCCCGAAAAAATCCAGAAACTGGGCGTGCGCACCGAGGCCGCCAGCCTGCGCGATCTGGCACGCAGCATTCGTGTTGTCGGCCGGGTCGAAGCCGATGAACGCCTGACCTACACCGTGGCCCCCAAATTCGAGGGCTGGATCGAAAAGCTGCACGTCAACACCACCGGCCAGACAGTGGGGAAAGGCCAGCCCCTGCTTGAGGTATACAGCCCGGAACTGGTATCGGCGCAGAAAGAATACGCCATTGCCCAACAAGGCCAGCGTGACCTGAAGAACGCGAGTTCAGAAGCACAGGCAGGCATGAAACAACTCGCCGAATCCAGTCTGACCCGTCTGAAAAACTGGGATATCTCCGACGAGCAGATCCTGGCCTTAAGCAAAAGCGGCGACAGCAAACGCACCCTCACCTACCGCTCGCCGGCCAACGGCATCGTGATGGAGAAGAAAGCGGTGCAGGGCATGCGCTTCATGCCCGGCGATGTGCTGTACCAGATCGCCGACTTGTCTTCGGTGTGGATCATCGCCGATGTGTTCGAGCAGGATCTGGCCCTGGTCAAGCCGGGGCAGAATGCCAGGATCAAGGTCAACGCCTACCCCGGCAGGGAATTTTCCGCCAAGGTGGTCTATGTCTATCCCACCCTCAACGCCCAGACCCGCACCGTGCCGGTGCGACTCGAACTCGCCAATCCGGGTGGCCTGCTCAAGCCGGCAATGTATGCCGATGTCGAGCTGGCTGCGACTAGCCGGGGAAAAGTACTGACCGTTCCGGCTTCGGCGGTGCTCCATGGCGGCTCCCGTCAGACCGTACTGGTGGAACTGGCCGAAGGCCGCTTCGAGCCGCGCGAAGTGAAGCTCGGCGTGCAGGGAAACGACTACGTCGAGGTGCTGGAAGGGGTGGGCGAAGGCGAAAAGGTCGTAGTCACGGCCAACTTCCTGATCGACTCGGAAAGCAATCTCAAGGCAGCTTTCAGCAGCATGGGCAGCAGCCAGACCAAACCCGCGGCGACACCAGCCACCGCTCACGAGGGGCACTGACATGCTCAATCGCCTCATCGAGTGGTCGGCGCGCAACGTCTTCCTGGTCCTGCTGGCCACCCTCGCCATTATCGGCGGCGGTATCTATGCCGTGCTGAAGACGCCGCTCGATGCCCTGCCCGACCTATCCGACGCCCAGGTCATCATCTACACGGAGTATTCCGGACAGGCCCCGCAGGTGGTGGAAGACCAGGTCACCTACCCGCTCACCACCGCCATGCTGTCGGTGCCGAAATCGAAAGTCGTGCGCGGCTTCTCCTTCTTCGGCGCCTCCTTCGTCTACGTGATTTTCGAGGACGGCACCGATATCTACTGGGCGCGCTCGCGCGTGCTGGAATACCTCACCTCCCTTGCCGGCCGCCTGCCGCAAGGCGTCTCGCCCCAACTCGGGCCGGATGCCACCGGCGTGGGCTGGGTCTACCAGTACGCGGTGCTGGCGAAGAACAAATCCCTGGCCGAGCTGCGCACCATCCAGGATTGGTATCTGCGCTACCAGCTAACCAAGGCGCACGGAGTGGCCGAAGTCGCCAGCATCGGCGGCTTCGTCCAGCAATACCAGGTGGTGGTCGACCCGCGCCGGTTGCAGGCTTACGACGTACCGCTGTCCAGGGTTTCCCAGGTGATCCGCGACTCCAACCGCGATGTCGGCGGGCGTGTGATAGAAATGGCCGAAACCGAGTACATGGTGCGCGGCAAGGGCTATTTGCGCGGCAAGAGCGACCTGGAGCAGCTCGTGGTCAAGAGCGAAAAAGGCGTGCCGGTGCTGCTGCGCGACATCGCCCGGGTCGAGCTCGGCCCGGACGAGCGGCGTGGACTGACCGAACTCAACGGCGAGGGCGAGGTGGTATCGGGCATCGTCATGGCGCGCTACGGCCAGAATGCGCTGGAAGTGATCGCCAACATCAAGGAGAAAATCAGGGAAGTCGCCAGCGGCCTGCCCGAAGGCGTCAGTATAACAACGGTATACGACCGCTCCGACCTGATCCTGCGCGCCATCGCCAACCTCAAGACCACGCTGCTGGAAGAAAGCGCCATCGTCGCTCTGGTCTGCATCGTATTCCTGCTCCATGTGCGCAGCGCCCTGGTCGCCATCATCATGCTGCCGGTAGGGGTGCTGATCGCCTTCATCGCCATGCGGCTGTTGGGCATGAACTCCAACATCATGAGCCTGGGCGGCATCGCCATCGCCATCGGCGCGATGGTGGACGCGGCCATCGTCATGATCGAGAACGCCCACAAGCACATTGAGCGGCTCAAGCCCGGCGAATCGCGAGCCCAGGCGATGATAGACGCGTGCAAGGAGGTCGGCCCAGCGCTGTTTTTCTCGCTGCTGATCATCACCGTCTCCTTCCTGCCGGTGTTCACGCTGGAAGCGCAGGAAGGACGGCTATTCTCGCCGCTCGCCTACACCAAGACCTTCGCCATGGCCGGCGCGGCTCTGCTCTCCGTGACCCTGGTACCGGTGCTGATGATGCTGTTCATCCGCGGACATATCATTCCCGAGGCGAAGAACCCGGTGAACCGCTTCCTGATCTGGCTGTACCGGCCGGTGATCGCCTGGGTGATGCAGTGGAAGAAGCTGACTATCGTTCTGGCGCTGGCGGCGCTGGCAGTGAGCCTGTATCCGGCCTCAAAGCTGGGCAGCGAATTCATGCCCACCCTCAACGAAGGCACGCTGTTCTACATGCCCACCGGGCTGCCCGGCATGTCGGTGACCAAGGCGGCGGAGCTGCTGCAAACCCAGAACAAAATTATCAAGGGCTTCCCCGAAGTGGCCTCGGTCTACGGCAAGGCCGGGCGCGCGCAAACCGCCACCGACCCGGCGCCGCTGGAGATGTTCGAGACCATCATCAACCTCAAGCCGGAAGCCGAATGGCGACCGGGCATGAAGATCGACAAGCTGATTGCCGAACTGGATAAGGCGCTGCAGATCCCCGGCGTCGCCAATTCCTGGACCATGCCGATCAAGGCGCGCATCGACATGCTCTCCACCGGCATCCGCACCCCTATCGGCATCAAGGTGTTCGGCAAGGATCTGGACGGCATGGAAAAACTGGCCAAGGAGATCGAGGCCGTGGTGAAGCAGGTGCCGGGCACCACCAGCGCCTACGCCGAGCGCCTCACCGGCGGGCTGTATCTCAACATTGAGCCGCAGCGCGATCAGCTGGCCCGCTACGGCATCACCGTGGGCGGACTGCAGGACGTGATCGCCACCGCCCTCGGCGGGGAAATGGTCACCACCACGGTGGAAGGCCGCGAGCGTTTCGGCGTCAGCGTGCGCTACCCGCGCGAGTTGCGCAGCGACCCGCAGATGATCGCCACGCAAGTGCTGGTGCCGGTCGGCGGCGAAATGGGCGGCCCGCCCGCGATGTTACCGCTGGGCCAGCTGGCGAAAATCGAGATCGCCAGGGGCGCGCCGGCGATCCGCACCGAGAACGCCCTGCTCTCGGCCTACATCTACGTCGACATCCGCGACCGCGATATTGGCGGTTACGTGCGCGAGGCGCAACAGGCGGTGCGCGACAAGGTCAAGTTCCCGTCCGGCTACTACGCCACCTGGAGCGGCCAGTTCGAGTACATGGAGCGCGCCACCGAGAAGATGAAAATCGTCATCCCGGTAACGCTGGCGATCATCTTCTTGTTGCTCTACCTCAACTTCCGCCGCCTCACCGAAACCCTGATCGTGATGCTGTCGGTACCCTTCGCCCTGGTCGGCGGAGTGTGGCTGATGTGGGCGCTGGGCTACAATCTCTCGGTTGCCGTGGCGGTGGGCTTCATCGCACTGGCCGGAGTGGCGGCAGAGACCGGGGTGGTGATGCTGATCTACCTCGACCACGCGCTGAATGAGATTAAAGCCAAACGTGAAGCAGAAAATGGGAAACTGGCCCCGGCCGATCTCTACGCCGCAGTGATGGAAGGCGCGGTCGAGCGGGTACGGCCGAAAATGATGACGGTGGTGGCGATCATGGCCGGCCTCCTGCCGATCATGTGGAGCAGCGGCACCGGCTCCGAGGTAATGAGCCGCATCGCCGCGCCGATGGTGGGCGGCATGATTTCATCGACGATTTTGACGCTGGTAGTGATCCCGGCGCTGTATGCACTGGTCAAGGAATGGACACTTTTCAGAAGGAGTTGATGTGAACAACAAACTCATCATTGCCACACTCTGCACGGCCCTGCTAGCCGGCTGCGGCGAAGGCGACAAACAGCCGGAAGTTCAGGGCAAGGGCCTGCGCCAGTACGACAAGAACGTGCTGGCGCGCGGCGAGCGGGTATTTCTGACCAATTGCGCGGTGTGCCACGGCAACGGCGGCGAAGGCAAACCCGGCTGGCAGCAGCCAGGCCCGGACGGCAAGCTTCTGCCCCCGCCGCTGGACGGCAACGGCCGGGTCTGGCGCCTCACCAGCAGCCAGATGAAACAGTTCGTTCACCAGGGCAGTCCTGATGGACGGGCCAACATGCCAGCCTGGCAAGGCAAGCTGTCGGACCAGGAAATCGACGAGGTGATCACCTGGATCACCTCGCTGTGGTCGGATGCCATTTACCTGCAGTGGGTTACCAAGGTGGGGCAGGCTCAAAATTAATTGAGCGGCAACCCTTTCGCCTGGGACGCACTGAGGGGAACTTGCAATTCAGGAAGACTGTCTATAATAGGAATTACTCCCATTACCGCCCAATATTTTATCCGCATCTTGCAAGAATGTAAGGAAGCTTGGATCGGCTGAAGCGAATGCGTGACAGCCCCAACGGCTAGGCCGATTTTCCGAGGCAACGAAGGGCACCACACATGATGTACGGCTACGACCATGGCGCTTGGATGTTCGGGGGCTGGCTCGGCATGCTGCTGATCTGGCTGGTTCCAATTATTCTGCTGTTGGCAGCCATCAAATATCTGGCAACCGGCTCCAAATCAGGCAGGCAAAGCAAAACCCCGCTTGAAACACTGGAAGAGGCATATGCGCGGGGTGAAATCAGTCGCGACGAATTTTTGCAGAAGCGCGACGATTTGAAGACGCAGCAAGAACAACCATGAAGACGCGCCATCAACATTAACCAGTAAGGAGAAAAAGCCATGAAGACGATCAATACCTTAGTGTTCGCAACCCTCACTGCACTTGCCTTGAGCGCGCCCTATGCCATTGCCGACGACGCGCACCATCCCGATCAACCGAAAACCCAATCCGCCACCACTGCGGCGCCTGTTGCTCCGGCTAGCGTGGACAAATCCGTGCAAACCATGAAAGAAAATACCAAGAAGATGCAGACGCAACTGGACAAAATCGTTCGCGCAAAAAATCCCCAGGAGCGGCAAAGGCTGTTGCAGGAGCACATGCAGACCATGCGGGAAAACATGATGCTCGGCAAGGGCATGATGAGCGACATGATGGGCTGCCCCATGATGGAAGGCGGAATGATGGGCGGCGGCATGGGCATGATGGGCGGTGGGACGGCCCCCGATGCCGCGACGAACCGGATGAACATGATGGAAAAACGCATGGATATGATGCAAATGATGATGGAGCAGATGACGAAATCGCAAGTCCAGCCTAAGCAAGAAAAATAGCTTAATAGCGCTTTTTCGGACTCGAAGGTTAGCTCCTTTGAATGGAAGGAGGCCATGAGGTGGACAGACTCAACCCTTGGGCGGCAGGGTCCGCCCTGGCGTTAACACTTGCCATTGTTTACACCCTCTGCGCCGCGGCCTTTGCCCTATGGCCGGTCGCCACGCTGGAATTTTTCAACGCCTGGTTTCACGGCGTGGACCTTCGCGTCCTGCAGCCCACCGCGAGGGTATTCACACTGGGCGTATTCCTCTACGGCTTATCCGGCATCGTGCTGACAGGTTTCGTGACAGGCGCTATTTACGCCGTCATGTACAACTTGGTCAGGCGATGCCCGGGCTGTCGATAACAAGACGCAAATCCATGAAAGCCGATGTGCCCTTTCCAACAGCAAGCCATCTTCCGATAAGTGATTTGCGGCGTCTCACCGATATTCTCCGCGTCGCGGCGGAAAAGGGATGGGGACATTATGTCGACCGCCTGCGCCTGAAAGGTTACCTCCCTAAAGAAACCGTGGAACAAGCCCCGGCGGCATTGGGCGATGCCCGGCGTTTGCGGGCGGCACTGGAAGAACTCGGCCCCACTTTCGTCAAATTCGGTCAAATGCTCAGCATGCGGCGGGACCTGTTCCCGCAAGACATCATCAGCGAACTGCAGAAGCTGCAGGATGCGGTGCCGCCTTTCCCCGGGGAGGAGGCCCGCCGGATCATCGAGGAGCAATTGGGCCAGCCCGTGGCGGAGCTCTTTGCCGCCTTTGACGAGTCGCCGCTCGCCGCAGCTTCCATCGCCCAAGTCCATACGGCAACCCTGCACGACGGCACGTCGGTCATCGTCAAAGTACAGCGCCCCGGCATCGAACAGGTGATCCAGGCCGACCTGGAAATTCTGTTTTGCTTTGCCAGATTGTTCAACAGCCATGTGCCGGAGAGCCTGCCCTATGATCCACTGGGCTTGGTGGACGAATTTGCGGAAACCATACTGCGCGAACTTGATTTTCACCGCGAAGGTCGCAACACGGACCGCTTTCGCGACAACTTCAAGGATGATCCATCGGTTTACGTGCCGCAGATATTCTGGGAGCTATCCGGCAAACGCGTCCTGACCATGGAGCGTAGCCAGGGACACAAGATCAGCGCGGACCACCCGGCGGACCCGGCGGAGCGGCGCCGCCTGGCGGAGGCTCTGGTGCGTCTCTATTTAACCCAACTGTTCGAACACGGCTTCTTCCACGGCGACCCCCACCCCGGGAATGTGTTCATCATGGGCGACGGCCGCCTGGGTTTTCACGATTTCGGCATCGTGGGCCGCCTCTCCCCGCGCGATCAAGACAATCTGAGACAGCTCTTTCTGGCTCTCATCGTGCGGGATGCGGAGTGGATGGCCGGCGTCTATCTGGACCTGTGCGGCGCGACAGCGGACGTGGATCTGGCCGTATTTACGCGGGATCTGGAGGATGCCCTGGAGGAGTATTATGCCGCGTCCACCCAGGGCTCTTCCTTTGCCGAAGTTCTGCACCAGTTCATCCACTTGGGACGGCGCCACCATATCCGGGTGCTGAGGGAGTTCCTGCTACTGAGCAAGGCGTTGATGACCATGGAAGCCGTAGTGCGCACGCTGGACCCTGCCTTTAATATGGACGTAGCCTTGCAAGGCTATGTCCCGCGCATGATAGGGCGGCAAATGGTGCCGGGTCTGAGCCCAACGGGCGGACTGGTCAGGGGATACCGCGCCGCAACCGCGCTGCGGATGGCCATGTTTGGCTTTCCCGATATGCTGACCAAAGGAATGCGCCAGCTGCAAAAAGGCGAAGCAACCCTGCGCGTCCGCCACGAGCAGTTGGAAGGCATGGAGCAGCACATCGACCGCGCCAGCAATCGGCTGAGCTTCAGCCTGATCATCGCCGCCGTGGTGGTCGGTTCTTCCATCGTGATGTCGTTTCATACCGGCCCCCATTACCAAGGCATCCCCATACTGGGATTATTGGGCTACCTGTTGGCGAGCTTTCTCGGCCTGTGGTGGGCGGTGGCGATCCTGCGGTCCGGAAAATTGTAGGGAGCGCCCCATGGAACTGGCACAACCCGGAATCATTACCGCTCCGCCGCAGGGGGAAAAGCGCTGCCATGTCTGCAGCGCTCCCATCGCCAGCCCGCCATTCATCCGGGAGGGCGAGGAATACTGCTGCGAAGGGTGTTTTCTGGGACGCAAGGAATACCGGGGCATCGAGGCGGAGCGGGATAGCGCCTATCTCGCCCTGGCGGAAGCGCTAGCGGCAGCCCTGGACGCGCGCGAGCACGAAACCGGACTGCATTCCAAGCGGGTGGCCTGCCATACCATGGTGTTGGCGCGGCATTTCACCAGCGACCCGCAGCGTCTGCACCAGGTCTATTGGGGCGCCCTGCTCCACGACTTGGGCAAGATCGGCATCCCTGACGCCATACTCCTCAAGTCGGGGCCACTGACCAAGGACGAATGGGCCGTCATGCGCACCCATCCGGAGATCGGCCAGCGCATCCTGGCAACCGTGCCCTTCATGGCCGAGGCGGCCGAGATCGTGCTGAGCCACGAGGAGCGCTTCGATGGATCAGGCTACCCGCGCGGGCTGGCGGGTGACGCCATCCCCCTCTGGGCGAGGCTGTTCGCGGTGATCGATACCCTGGACGCGATCACCTCCGATCGGCCTTACCGCAAAGGATTGCCCTTCGACGCGGCAATGGCGGAGATTCAGCGCTTAGCCAGGACGCAGTTCGATCCGCTGGCGGTGGAGGCGTTCAGCGCCGAGGAAAAAACCTTGCGTGAGATGGTGGCAATGAAATGCGGGATGGCACCTATCGCGATGGAGGCAGGCTAAAAGAAGCAGACTAAGGTTTGAACAGGAGAAAAACATGAAAACCGTCGGCCCCGGTTTCACCTTGGCCCAGGACACGCACAGAAATATTAAAGAGATCGATGTAAGCGTCCAGGGTGTGGCCTTGGATTACGCCGCCGCTCACATCCTCGCCTGCGCCCTTGCCGAGAAAGCCGCCGGGGAGACGATGCTGGTCGCTTGGCTCGACGGTAAAAACAACGTGGGATACCCAGAAGTGCAAGAGTGCACCGGCGACAAGCCCGGTTGGTTTGCTTATGCTGAAAATCACGGTGGTAACTTGGGAGTGAATATCAACGGTGGCGAATTTATTTTCGTCTTCGCGACAGGACTGGAAAATCAAGGAGGCTGAGATGGCGATCGACCCGGTGTGCGGCATGACAGTGGACGAAAAAAATGCGGTAGATACCGCCAGCTACGGCGGACAGACGTACCACTTCTGCTCCGCTCGCTGCCTCAGCCAGTTTCAGGCCGATCCTGCACAGTTCGCCGGCGGGACCAAGCGGGCCGCCACTGCGCATGCCCATGCCCACGGCCAAACGATGGCCGCGCCCGCGCAACCGGAAAAAGCCGGCAAGGAAATGGCCAAGGACCCGATCTGCGGCATGGTGGTGGACAAGACCACCGCGCTCAAAACCGAGCGCGCCGGAAGGGCTTATTACTTCTGCAGCGTGGGCTGTCAGCGCACCTTCGAGTCGCCTGAAGCCGAACTCAAGTCCATGCGCACGCGGGTCGCGATCGCCCTCACCGGCGTGCTGTTCCTGGCCATCCTGCGCGCCGCCGCCTTCATCGCCTTGGCGGCGGGCGCCACCATCGTCACCTGGGCGCCGATCCCCGCCCTTCCCTGGTTCACCTGGGGGATGTGGCTGTTCCTGCTGGTGACCCCGGTGCAGTTCATCGGCGGCTGGGGGTTCTACAAGGGCGCGTGGAACGCCGTCCGCACCCGCACCATCAACATGGATTTCCTGATCGCGCTGGGCACGTCGGTGGCGTATTTCTACAGCGTCGCCGTGATCTTTTTTCCCGAGGTTTTGCCGGTGAAAGTCGAGGAGCGCGATGTCTATTTCGAGGTTTCCGCCGTGATCATCGCCTTCGTGCTGCTGGGCAAGTACATGGAGGAGATGATCAAAAAACGCTCCTCCGCCGCGGTGCGCAAGCTGCTCGACCTGAAGCCCGCCAGCGCGCACGTGATGCGCGAGGGAAACGAGATGGAAGTACCGGCGGAATCCGTGATGGTGGACGAAACCGTGGTGGTGCGCCCCGGCGAGAAAATCCCCACCGACGGCGTGGTGCTGGAAGGCGCCTCCTCGGTGGACGAATCCATGCTTACCGGGGAATCGATGCCGGTGGAAAAGGCGCCGGGGGCGCAGGTGATTGGAGGCACCCTGAACCGCACCGGGCTGTTCCGCTTCAAGGCGACGCGGGTCGGCGCGGAAACGGCGCTGGCGCAGATCATCAAGATGGTGGAAGAGGCGCAGGCATCGAGTGCGCCGATCCAGCGCATCGCCGACCAGGTCACCGGTTATTTCGTTCCCGCCGTGGTGGGGATCGCCGTTCTTTCCTTCACCGGCTGGTGGCTGGCGGGCAACTTTCCGCAAGGGCTGCTCGCTTTCATTGCCGTGCTCATCATCGCCTGCCCGTGCGCGCTGGGCATCGCCACGCCGGCAGCGCTGATGGTGGGTGTCGGCAAGGGCGCGGAAAACGGCATCCTGATCCGTGGCGCGGAAATCCTGGAGCGCGCGCAAAAACTCACGGCGGTGGTGTTCGACAAAACCGGCACGCTCACCCGCGGCGAGCCCAACGTAACCGACGTGATTCCACTGGGCGCGCTCGACGAGGCAGAAGTGCTGCGCTTCGCCGCCGCCGTGGAAGCGGGCTCGGAGCACCCGCTGGGCGAGGCTGTCGTGCGCGCAGCCCGGCACCGCGGGCTGGATCTGCCCAAGGTGGCAGGATTCGAGGCTATTCCGGGGCATGGCATTCGCGGCGAAACCGAGGGGCATCCGGTGCTGCTCGGCAACCGCCGCCTGTTTCAGCGCGAAGGGATCAGCACCACCGCGGCCGAGGAACACATGACGCGGCTGGAAGCGGAAGGCAAGACCGCCATGCTGCTGGGGTGCGACGGCCAACTGGCTGGCGTGATCGCCGTCGCCGACACGCTCAAGCCGGAATCCAAGGAAGCCGTCGCCGCCTTGCTACGCGAGGGCGTGGAAGTGATTCTGCTCACCGGCGACAACCCGCGCACTGCCCAAGCTATCGCCAAGGAACTCGGGATAGAACGAGTCATCGCGGAAGTCTTGCCCGCCGACAAAGCCGCGGTAATCCAGGATATGCAAAAGCAGGGCCGGGTGGTGGCGATGGTGGGCGACGGCGTCAATGATGCGCCCGCGCTGGCGGCGGCGGATATCGGCATCGCCATCGGCTCCGGCTCCGACGTGGCCAAGGAAACCGGCGGCATCATCCTGGTCAGGAACGACGTGCGCGACGTGGTAGCCAGCATCCGGCTTTCCCGTGCCACCATGCGCAAGATCAAGCAGAACCTGTTCTGGGCCTTCTTCTACAACTCGGTGGCGATTCCGGTGGCGGCGCTGGGCTTTCTCAACCCGGTGATCGCCGCCGCCGCCATGGCGCTAAGCTCGCTTTCAGTGATCGTCAATTCGGCGCTGCTCAAGCAGCTCAAACTGTCTGTCGATTAGGTGCCTTTCCAAGGGAAGAAGCCCTCCCATGAACCTGTTTTCCCTCATGCTGTTGCGCGGCCTGCTCACCGTTTCCATGGCCCTGGCCGCACTCACGGCCGCGGCGGCAGCCGATACCGACCGCTATCAGGTCGTCGACGGCGTTGCCATCTACCTCGGCCTGATGCCGGCCGAGATGGTCCTGGGCCACCCCAGGCAGTTTCCGGAAAAAGAGATGCACGGCGGTATTCCCCAGGGCAAGGACCGCTACCACGTGGTGATCGCGCTATTCGACGATGCCACCGGCAAGCGCATTAGTAGCGCCCAGGTCATTGCCACCGTGTCGGAGGCCGGCTCGGCCGGCCAGCGGAAAGCGCTGGAGCGGATGAACATCCACAATACCAAGACCTACGGCAACTGGTTCATCCTGTCCGGCCACGGCCCCTACCGGGTCCACCTGGAGATTGCCGGTATCCGCGGCAAGGGCAGGATCGAAACCGAGTTCGAATACAAACCTTGAGCCGACGGGCGCAGGAGAGCAGGATCATGGACGACCCGCATCAACATCATTCCCACGATCAACCCGGCCGCCGGGCAAACTGGGCGTTGCTGGGGTTTATCGCCGTCATCAGCTTTTTCCTGTTTACCGAACACCGCGCTCACCTGTTCGGCATACTGCCCTACCTTTTGCTTCTCGCCTGTCCGCTGATGCACTTGTTTCACCACGGACACGGCGGAGGGCATGACCACGGCGAACAGTCGAAGGAGGACCGGCCATGACTTCCGCTGCGCCTGCCTACGGCTTGTGGTCCCTGGCTGTCATCAATTCGCTGGTGTTCATCGTCTTCGCCTTCAGTTTCAGCAAACCGAAAACCAGGCGTGAATGGCGCTCCTTCGGGGCCTTCTCCGCATTTATCGTGGCGCTTTTCGCGGAGATGTACGGCTTTCCGCTGACCATCTACCTGCTGTCGGGCTGGCTGCAAAGCCGCTATCCCGGTCTCGATCCTTTTTCCCACGATGCGGGCCATTTGCTGGAACTCCTGTTCGGCTGGCGCGCCAACCCCCATTTCGGCCCGTTTCATCTGCTCAGCACTATCCTGATCTTCGGCGGATTCATCCTGCTGGCGAACGCCTGGAAGGTGCTCTACAGGGCGCAGCAGACCTACACCCTGGCGGTGACCGGGCCTTATGCGCGCATACGCCATCCCCAGTACGCCGGGTTCGTGCTGATCATGCTGGGCTTCCTGTTGCAGTGGCCAACCGTGCTGACCGTGCCGATGTTTCCGGTGCTGGTGGCCATGTATATCCGTTTGGCGCGGGCCGAAGAGCGCGAGGTGTCGGCCGAGTTTGGCGACGCTTATGCGCGTTACGCCGCCGGCACCCCGGCGTTCTTTCCGCGCTTCGGCGCAGCCACGGGCCAAACCGGATGATTGGCGAATTTCTGATGAAACGACGGACGATGAGAAAACAATGCGATTTGGTTCAAGACCCGGTTTGCAGCTGAGCGGTTTCCATTGCCCCGCAATATGAGGAGAAGCAGATGGAACGGAACTTGACTGAAAGCACCGTCGCGAAACAGGCGTGGAGTATCGCGCGGCGGGTGTTCCGAGATTATCCGGGCAAGCTGGCGGTACGTTTGTGGGATGGGCAAACGCTGGCCATTGGCGAAGGCACGCCTGACTTCACGCTGGTTTTTCATCATTCGGCCCCCTTTCGCGACCTGATCCTGTTTCGTGATCCCCTGCGCTTGGCCGAGGCCTATTTCAAGGGTTCGCTGGATGTGGAGGGAGACCTTTATGCGGTTTTCGGCCTGAAGGATCATCTGCAATCCTTTACCTTATCCGTCCCCGAGAAGGCTGCCTTTCTGGCGGCGGCCCTGCTTTTGACGGATGGCCCCGGCACGGAAGCGAACGCCGGAACGCCGGTAAGGCGGTCGCAACCTTTGCGCTCTCGCTTTTTCCGCCCGCATTCCAGAAACACAAACCGGAAAGCCATCGCCTTCCATTACGACGTTTCCAACGAATTCTACCGGCTGTGGCTGGACCGGCAGATGGTCTATTCCTGTGCCTACTTCCAAACCCCTGAAGAAGATCTGGATCAAGCCCAGCAAAACAAACTGGAACATATTTGCCGGAAGCTGCGCCTCAAGCCGGGAGAGCGGCTGCTGGACATCGGCTGCGGCTGGGGCGCACTGGTCTGCTGGGCCGCCAGGCACTATGGGGTGCGCGCCCACGGTGTCACCCTCAGCCGCAACCAGTATGAATACGGGCTGCTCAAGGTGCGCGAGCACGGCCTGGAAGGCATGGTAACCCTGGAACTCAAGGACTACCGGGACCTGGAAGGCGAGGGGGTGTTCGACAAGATCGCCAGCGTGGGCATGTTCGAGCATGTGGGGCTAAAGAACCTGCCGGTCTATTTCGGAACCGCCCACCGGCTGCTCAAGCCCGACGGGCTGTTCCTCAACCACGGCATCACTTACGATGGCGAGGGCTGGCGCAGGACGGTGTCTACGGAGTTCATCAACCGTTACGTCTTCCCCGATGGGGAGCTCGACAGCGTGAGCAATGTGCAGCGTGCCATGGAGCAATCACGCTTCGAAATACTGGACGTGGAATCGTTGCGGCCCCACTACGCCCTCACCCTGCGGCATTGGGTGGATCGCCTCGAAGCACACAGGGAGGAAGCGCTACGGCATATCAGCGAAGCGGTGTACCGGGTTTGGCGCCTATACATGGCGGCCTGCGCACTTCAGTTCGAAGAAGGCGGAGCAGGCGTCTACCAAATACTTGCATCGAAGAAAGGGAAAGGGCTTGGCCCCGCTCCTCTGACACGCCGGGATCTTTATGCTGATTAGTCGACTCGGAACTTTGCCATTGGAAGAGATCGAAATGGACAGATGAAGGATTTTGCATAATGAACAAATGGTCATGGTGGTGTCCCTGGACTGCGCTGGGGCTTGCGGCAGGCGTTCTCATGCTTTGGGGTGTTTCCTTATGGACTGCCATTCTGGCTGCATTGCTGCTGGTCTGCCCGGCTCTGATCCTGTGGGGACTGTTCGAAACATCGAGCCTTCCGGATCCAGCCCAAGAGACTATCCCCAAAACCCGGGGAATGACGCTTAACTGGCTGGCGCCATTTTATGAAGCCGGCTGCCGCCTCTGCGGATTGGGCCAGGGCTTCAGGGATGAAACGCTGCGTCATGCTGCGCTGAAACCAGGCGAACGCTTCCTGGATGTGGGTTGCGGCACCGGCGTTCTGACGCGCCTGGCGGCGGAAATCGTCGGCGCTTCCGGGCTGGCGGTGGGCATCGACCCCGCGCCCCGCATGATCGCTGTTGCCCGGAAAAACGCCGTGGGCAGCAGTCAAGCCGAGTTCAGGCTCGCTGCCATTGAGCATTTGCCGTTCGAGAGCGGCAGCTTCGACGTCGCCGTGGCAAGCCTTATGCTTCACCATCTTCCGCCGGATCTCAAGCGGGAGGGACTGGGAGAGGTTTACCGCGTGCTCAAGCCCGGCGGGCGCCTGATCGTCGTGGATCTCGACCGCCCCGCCAATGTATTGTGGTGGCTGCTTGCATGGCCACTGCTGATGATGCCGATGACCGCCTCCAACCTGCGGGGGGAAATCCCAGGCTATCTGCGCGACGCCAAATTCGACCCGGTCCACACCCAAGGCCGGCGGATGCAGTTGCTGACTTTCTGGCAGGCAATCAAACCCATGAACCCAGGAGACCCATCATGAAGAACGGACTTTCGACAATCGCATGGCGCGGCATGCTGGCCGGCATTCTGGCGATGTCGGCCATGGCATCGCTGGCGGCCGACACCAGCCAACACAAGGTGGTGGACGGCGTGGCGATCTATATCGGCGTCTTGCCGGCGGAGATGGTCAAAGGCCACCCCAGGATACATTCGGAAGGGGTGATGCACGACGGCATACCCACCGGGAAAAACCGCTATCACCTGGTGGTCGCGCTGTTCGACGACGCCAGCGGGAAACGCATCAGCGGCGCCGGGGTTAAAGCCAGGGTCTCAGAATTCGGCCTCCCCGGCCAGGAAAAGAAACTCGACCCCATGGTGATCGCCGGCACCGTTACCTACGGCAACTATTTCACCATGCCCAATCCGGGTCCATACCGCATTCACCTCGAAATCGGACACGCCAGAATACATTCCGTCGGGACGATTGAGGCCGAGTTCGAATATCGGCGCCCATGAGATAGAAGATGGTTGCCATGGGCTGGCAAAACTGATTTGGGCGGGTGTGGCGGCAGAGTTCGGCGAGCGTGTAGAGAGCGTGCCCCTGTCACTCCAGTTTCTTAATAGTGTTTCGACTGAGCTGCGCCTGGCGAACAAAGTGAATGATAGGACGACCATGAGTAATGACCATCGAATAGACCCCGTATGTGGAATGGAAGTAGCTGCCCACCAGAACGAGAGCGTTTATTTGGGCATCCATTACGCTTTCTGTTCGCAACAATGCCTGGACAGCTTTATCGCGCATCCTCACCTGTACGTGGGGATGCCGGGCCACAAAGCACCGAAGCAGGAGGGGAAGGAAGTTCTGAAGCGGCGCAGCTTGCGCCTTGCCCCTGCGCTTTCCACCGACCAGGCTTTGCTTCTGAGCGACGCGTTGGCGGCCATGATGGGCGTGAAGAAAGTGCTGGCCGAGGCGTATCGGATAGAGCTGACGTATGATCTGTTACAGGTAACAGCCGAGCAAATCGAGGCGAAAATCGCCGAGATTGGTATCAGCCTGGGTGAAGGCTGGCCGGAACGACTCCGCCTCGCATTCGTCCATTACCAGGAAGAATGCGAGGTTGGGAACCTGGAAGTCCAGGAAAGGCATGTTCACGGCAGCGGGCACTAGCGCCTGGCCCGGTTATCTCGCCACCGGCCAGGTGACCTGCCACGACATCGCCAGCCATGAGATTCCCTGTGGCGGCAGCGGGCAGGACGCCGAATACCGGCGCGAGTTGCGCAGCCTTGTCAGCCACCAGACCCGCAAGACCGCCCTGCCTGTGGATCATCCATTCCTCAACATCGTCGAGCGCGACGCGCTGGCGGATGAAAACCGGCATTTGACCGGAATACAGAGGTTCAGGATAATTCGGGTCGTGCGGTTGAAATGACCATACTTAGGCGCACATCTCTTAACGCCCCGGACGGGGGATACTTACAGATTGAACCAAACCATTTCGATGTCCCCCATCACCCTCGTCACCCCTGAAGTCAAACAGATCATCAAGCACCCCGCAACCTTCGCGCTGCAGGTGATCAAGGCATTCCGCGCCAATCAGGGGTTGCTGCTGGCCGGTGCGGTGGCCTATTACACGCTGCTGTCCATCGTGCCACTGTTGATCCTGGTGGTGATCGGACTATCGCACGTGGTCGATCAGGCCGTATTGTTAAATACTTTGCGCCGCGCGCTGGAGTGGGTGGTGCCGGGGCAATCGACGGCGCTGGCGCAGGAACTGGCAGCATTTCTGGCGCACCGAACGGTAGTGGGCTGGGTGTTGCTGGGGACGATGCTGTTTTTCAGTTCGCTCGCATTCTCGGTGCTGGAGAACGCGATCTCGGTGATTTTTCTGCATCGTGTGAAGACGCACAAGCGCCATTTTCTGGTCTCGTTGGCGCTGCCCTTCGGCTACATTGCGTTCATTGCGCTGGCGCTGTTTGTCGGCACCTTCGTGCTCGCGAATCTGCTCGCCATCGGCCAGGAGAATCTGCTGGTCTTCGGCTCTAGCTGGTCGCTAGGCGGGCTGTCACGCGCCACGCTTTATATCATCGGCGTCGGGGCTGAAATCCTGCTGATCTCATCGATTTACTTCTTCATGCCGGTGGGGCGAATCTCGGCGCGCCACGCGCTTATCGGCGGCGCGACCGCTGGGCTCCTGTGGGAGATCATCCGCCACGGAATGGTGTGGTACTTCACCACGCTCTCGCAGGTGAACGTGGTGTACGGCTCGCTCACGACGGCGATCGTGGTGCTGTTGAGTTTCGAGATTGCCGCCACGCTGCTGCTGGTGGGGGCGCAGGTGATTGCCGAGTACGAGCGTATCGGCATGGCACATATCGATACGCTGCCGGCAGCGCTTCACACCGACGCGGTGAAAAACAACATCTCCCCGGCATCTAAAGATCGCCAACCACACTAAGGGTACCGGAGTTGAATTGTTTTCGGCGTATGAGCAAAGGAACATAAACCCGACCCTGCCGGCCTGGCAAGGCAAGCTGTCGGATCAGGAAATCGACGATGTGGTAACCTGAGTTACATTCTTGTGGTCGGATCAGGTCTACCTGTATTGGAAAACAAAAACCGAGCACCCCGCCCAATAATTTTGTAAAATTAGTATTTTCTAATTTACCAGGAGATTTCCATGTACGGATTCAGCACACAACTCAGCATCCCCTTCGACGCAGCCGTCGCAAAAACTATCGACGCTCTGAAAGTGGAAGGCTTCGGCGTCCTCACCGATATAGACGTGAAGGCCACCATGAAGGCCAAGCTCAACATCGACGGCCGCCCCTACCGCATTCTCGGTGCCTGCAACCCGCCACTGGCCCACCGCGCCATCGAGGCCGACCCTGATATCGGCCTGCTGCTGCCCTGCAACGTGGTAGTGCGCGAAGAAGCCGATGGTAAGATTACGGTCGCCTTCATGGATCCATCCGCAGTGCTGAAACTGGTAGACAAGCCCGGTATCGAGGAACTGGCGGCGGAAGTAAAAGGCCGACTCGAGCGGGTGCGCGATAGCCTCAAGGCGTGATCCCCTGGCTTAACCCTAACGACCCTTTCCCGCCGCTCGAATCCGCCCTGCGCGAGCCCAACGGCTTGCTGGCGGCGGGTGGCGACCTTTCCCCGCAGCGGCTGATCGCCGCCTACTCACGCGGCATTTTTCCCTGGTTCAACCCCGGCGAGCCGATCCTGTGGTGGAGTCCGGATCCCCGCATGGTGCTGTTTCCCGACGAACTCAAAGTGTCGCGCTCGCTGCGCAAGACCCTAAAGAAACAGGCCTACGAAATCCGCATCGACACCGCCTTCCGGCAAGTCATGGAAGCCTGCGCTGCGCCTCGCGATGGCCACAGCGGCACCTGGATCACCCCCGCCATGATCTCAGCTTACACCGAGCTTCACCGGCAAGGCCTGGCACACTCGGTCGAAACCTGGATGGAAGACAAGCTTGTCGGTGGACTCTATGGCGTCAGTCTGGGCAGGATGTTCTACGGCGAATCCATGTTCAGCCGCGCCACCGATGCCTCCAAGATCGCCTTCGTCTATCTGGTCAGGCAGCTCGAACGCTGGGGCTTCGGCATGATCGACTGCCAGATGAAAACCGCGCATCTCGCCTCGCTAGGGGCGCGCGAGATTCCACGCGCCGAATTCAGCCAAAAGTTGTCGGAACTGGTAAACTTTCCCGGAGATATCGGACACTGGCACCGACCATGAACTTGCTGAATGACTTTTCCACGCGCGAGCTGCAGTTCTACCTGACCTCCGCCTACCCGTGCAGCTATCTGCCGGGACAGATGGCGCGCTCGCTGGTGGCCACTCCCAACGAGCTGGTTGACAGCGCGGCTTACAGCGAATTGATCCGCCTCGGTTTCCGCCGCAGCGGAGCCTACAACTATCGGCCGCAATGCAGCCAGTGCCGGGCCTGCGTCCCGGTGCGGCTGGTGGTCGATGAATTCGAGCGCAACCGCACCCAGCGGCGCGCCTGGAAAGCCCATTCCGCAATGACCGCTGCGGTGCGAGAACTGGTCTACGACCCAGAGCATTACGAACTCTACCGGCGCTACCAGGCATCACGGCATGCCGGCGGCGGCATGGATCAGGATGACCGGGAACAGTACGAGCGTTTCCTACTGCAAAGCCACGCCACCACCTATCTGGTCGAGTTCCGCGAGGGCGACGCCCTGCGCATGGTCAGCCTGATCGACAGGGTGAATGACGGTCTCTCCTCGGTATATACTTTCTACGACCCCGACCTGCCCCGCGCCAGCTTCGGCACTTTCAACATCCTGTGGCAGGCTACGCTGTGCCGTGAACTTGAACTACCCTATCTGTACCTCGGCTACTGGATAGAGCACAGCCGCAAGATGACCTACAAGATCAACTACCAACCGCTGGAGGGGCTGATCGAAAGCCGCTGGCAACGCCTGCCTCCAAAATCGGAACTGTCCAAAACGGAATAAAAATGCGCCCATACCTCGATTTAATGCAGCACGTCCTCGACCACGGCCACCAGAAAAGCGATCGCACCGGCACCGGCACGGTCAGCGTGTTCGGCCACCAGATGCGCTTCGATCTTTCGCAAGGCTTTCCCCTGGTCACTACCAAGAAATGCCACCTCAAGTCCATCATCCACGAGCTGCTGTGGTTCCTGCAGGGCAGCACCAACATCAAGTACCTCATGGACAACGGCGTCAGCATCTGGAACGAATGGGCCGACGAGAACGGCGAGCTCGGCCCGGTGTACGGCTACCAGTGGCGTTCCTGGCCGACTCCGGACGGCCGCCACATCGACCAGATCAGCCAGGTGATCGACCAGATCAAGCGCACCCCGGACTCGCGCCGCCTGATCGTTTCCGCCTGGAACGTGGCCGACGTCGACAAGATGAAGCTGCCGCCCTGTCATGCCTTCTTCCAGTTCTATGTCGCCCCTTCGACAGGCTCAGGACAGGCTGGCAAGCTATCCTGCCAGCTTTATCAGCGCAGCGCCGACATCTTCCTCGGCGTGCCATTCAACATTGCTTCCTATGCCCTGCTCACCCTGATGGTGGCGCAAGTGTGTGGCCTCAAGCCGGGCGATTTCGTCCACACCCTGGGCGACGCCCACCTCTACCTCAACCACCTCGACCAGACCCGCGAACAGCTCGCGCGCGCGCCGCGCCCGTTGCCAACGATGAAGCTCAACCCGGCGGTACAGAACATTTTCGAGTTCAAGTACGAAGACTTCACCCTCGAAGGCTATGACCCCTACCCCGCTATCAAGGCGCCAGTGGCTGTATGAATCGACCCGGAGTGAATAACCAACGAATAATCCCAGATAATTGAATACGCTTAAGGCACCAACCATTGCCAACTCTAATTTCTCAAAACATGCGGTGCGATTACGGAGTAACATGTTCCGCATATGGTATAAATACCCGGCATAGACACTGAAAAAAGAATTCGCTCATCTGCGTAGAGGAAGAGAAATCATGGACTGGATCAAGCACAGCATCCGCAACAAACTGTTTCTGATATCGGGCACGGGAACGACCCTCCTCCTCGCCGCCTCCCTGCTCGGACTATGGCTTACCTGGGGTCAGATTCAAACGCTCGAGCAGGAAGTGGCCGCTTACCAGAATGCCGGGCAACAGACTCAGGCTGCTTCACAAGCCCCCAAAACCCAGATTAAGGAAGCCAGGGCAAGCGCCCAGAGCGGCATTATGATCAGCCTCGGGCTGATGGCAGCCGCCATAGTCATGGCATTCTTCGCCTTCTTGTGGCTGGTGCAGAAAAACATACTGAACCCCGCAAATCAGTTGGTTCAAGACCTGGACAGGCTCGCCAAAGGCGATTTTTTATCCGCCATCTCCTGCACCTCGGAAGACGAATTCGGCAAGATCGCGGCCAGCGCGGAGCAAATTCGCATTGACCTCGGCGGCATCATCGCCAAAGTTAACAATATTACGGCGGAAGTCTGCAGCACCGCATCCAGGCTTTCCGACACGGCAAACCAGGTTGCTTCCGGCTCCAACCAGCAGAGCGAAGCGGCTGAAGCCACGGCTGCGGCGGTTGAGGAGATGGCCGTCAGCATCAGCTCCGTCGCGGAAAATGCGGACAATGTAAACCGGATTTCCCGGAACGGGATGGAACACACCGTAAAAGGTAACGAAAGCCTGTCCGAATTGATCGGGGAAATCACCACGGTGGAGTCTTCCGTTGAGGGAATCGCCGCATCGGTGTCTGAATTCATCCGCAGCACGGAAGCCATTACCAATATGACGCGGCAGGTCAAGGACATCGCGGAACAGACCAATCTGCTGGCGCTCAATGCCGCGATTGAGGCCGCACGGGCAGGCGAGCAGGGGCGCGGGTTTGCCGTGGTGGCGGACGAAGTGCGTAAACTGGCTGAAAAATCGGCGCAATCCGCCAGCCAGATTGATCAGGTTACGATGACGCTCGGTTCGCAATCCGCCGCCGTGGCACACGCGATCCAGCATAGCCAGAAGTCATTGCAAACCAGCCAGGATTACCTGGAGAACGTCGCCATGGTATTGGCCGAGGCCAATCAGTCTGTGACCCAGTCAGCCGAGGGCGTGGACAATATCGCCCTGTCCGTGAACGAGCAAAAAACGGCCAGCCACGAAATCGCCCAGAATGTGGAAAGAATCGCGCAAATGGCTGAAGCGAACAGGTCGGCGATCCAGGAAAATACGGCTGCCACGCACCATATGGAACAACTGGCCGGCGATCTGCGCAAAATGGTAAGCCATTTCAAAATATAAGTTTCCACAAAAATATGGGCAAACCCCGTCTTTCCATCATCGCCGCGATGGCGAAAAACCGCGCCATCGGCATCGGCAACACCCTGCCCTGGCGTCTGCCGGAAGACCTCAAGCATTTCAAGGCGCTGACCTTGGGGCACCACATCCTGATGGGGCGCAAGACTTGGGAATCGCTGCCGGGAAAACTGCCGGGGCGCACTCCCGTGGTCATCACCCGCTCCAGGGATTTGCAGGCGCCGGGCTGCATCGTGGTGAATTCGATCGAGGACGCGATTGCCGCTTGCGGCGGCGACGACGAGGTTTTCTTCATTGGCGGCGCGGAGCTTTACCGCCAGGCGCTGGATATTGCCGACCGGTTATACCTCACTGAAATCCGGGCGGAATTCGAAGGCGACGCGTGGTTCCCCGAATTCGACACGAACCTGTGGCAGGAAACCGGGCGCAAGCCCTGCAAATCCGAAAACGGGCTGGAATGTGATTTTGTGGTCTATGATAAAAAATCCTCAGCCCCTCAAGGATAAAGCATGAAATTTTTCCGCCCATTGTTTCTGTTCCTGCTCCTGCAAATCCCCCTGCTCGCCATCGCCGCCGGGCAGGCTGAACTCACCTGGTACGGCCATGCCGCCTTCAAACTCACCACCCCTACCGGCAAGGTCTTGCTGATCGACCCTTGGCTCACCAACCCGGCCAACAAGAATGGCAAGGATGATCTGGCTAAGCTGGAAAAGGCCGACTTGATCCTGATCACTCACGGCCACTTCGACCACGTCGGCAACAGCGCAGAAATCGCCAGGAAGACCGGTGCCAGGCTGGTCAGCACCTTCGACCTGGGCAAGGCGATCGTCCAGTACGGCGGTTACCCGGAGAAGCAGATGGGTTTCGACACCCAGGGCAACTTCGGCGGCGAGCTTTCTCTGCTCGATGGCGAGGTAAAAATCGCTTTCATCCCCGCCATTCATAGCTCCACGGTAATGGCGCCCGAGGGCAGCGCCGACAAGGACATCCACGACGGTGGCAACCCCGGCGGCTTTCTCATCACGGTGAAAAATGGCCCGGCAATCTACCACACCGGCGACACCGACGTGTTCAGCGACATGGCCCTGATTCGCCAATTCGGCAAAGTGGACGTGATGCTCGCCTGCATCGGCGGCCATTTCACCATGGGACCGGAGCGCGCTGCAGAAGCCGTTCGACTGGTCAAACCCGGGATGGTAGTGCCGATGCACTTCGGCACCTTCCCGGTACTGGACGGAACGGTTGAGACCTTTGCCAAGGCGTTGAAGAAACAAGGTGGCAAGACCAGACTGCATGAAATGAAAGCGGGCGAGACCCTCAAGCTCTGAGGCGTCACCCCAAAAGCAAAACGGGCGCTGTAGGCGCCCGTTTTGCTTTGGTACAGACTGTGCGCTAGAGATGCCTCACGCAATCTACATAATACCGTGACTTCCCGTTCAGCTCTTCCTTCACCAGACCGTGTATGTCGGTTTCGAAGCCAGGAAATTTCTCGTTGAATTCACGGGCGAATTTCAAATAACGAACGATGGTCTCATTGAAGCGTTCGCCGGGAATCAGCAACGGAATACCGGGAGGATAGGGGGTCAGCAACACGCTGGTCACGCGCCCGGCCAGGTCGTCGATCTCGACCCGATCGATCTCCCGGTGTGCCATGCGGGCAAAGGCATCGGCCGGTTTCATCGCCGGCACCATGTCGGACAAATACATCTCGGTAGTCAAACGCGCCACGTCGTTGGCCTTGTAGATGCCGTGTATGCTATCGCTCAGTTCCCTCAGACCCATCCGCTCGTAGCGCGGATTCTTGGCGACGAATTCGGGTAGCACGCGCCACAGCGGCTGGTTGCGGTCGTAGTCGTCCTTGAACTGCTGCAACGCAGTCAGCATGGTGTTCCAGCGGCCCTTGGTAATGCCGATGGTGAACATGATGAAGAAGGAGTAAAGGCTGGTCTTTTCCACGATCACGCCGTGCTCTGCCAGGTACTTGGTGACGATGGCCGCGGGGATCCCCGAGTCGGCGAAATCCCCGTCCACATCCAGTCCCGGCGTGATGACGGTGGACTTGATCGGATCCAGCATATTGAATCCCGGTGCGAGGTTGCCGAAGCCGTGCCAGCGGTCACCCTGGCGCAGCATCCAGTCGTCGCGCTCGCCGATGCCCTCCTCGGCGAGATGCTCCGGCCCCCATACCTTGAACCACCAGGAAGCGCCGAATTCCTCGTCCACCTTGCGCATGGCGCGGCGGAAATCCAGGGCTTCGAGGATCGACTCCTCCACCAGCGCCGTACCACCGGGTGGTTCCATCATCGCCGCCGCCACATCGCAGGATGCGATGATGGCGTATTGCGGGCTGGTGGAGGTATGCATCAGGTAGGCCTCGTTGAATACGTCGCGATCCAGCTTGCGTGCCTCGGAATCCTGAATCAGGATCTGCGATGCCTGGGACAGGCCAGCCAGCATCTTGTGGGTGGACTGGGTGGCAAAAATCATCGAGTCCTTGCAGCGCGGGCGATCCTTGCCGATGGCGTGCATGCCCTGGTAGAAATCGTGAAAAGTGGCGTGGGGCAGCCATGCCTCGTCGAAATGCAGGGTATCGATCTCCCCGTCCAGCATTTCCTTGAGGGTTTCCACGTTGTAGAGAATACCGTCATAGGTGCTCTGAGTGAGGGTGAGCACCCGTGGCTTGGTCGTTACCCCGCGCGCGAAAGGATTGGCCTCGATTTTCTTGCGGATGTTCTCCGGCCTGAATTCTTCCAGCGGAATCGGCCCGATGATGCCGTAATGGTTGCGCGTTGGCGTCAGAAAAACCGGCACCGCGCCCGTCATGATAATCGCGTGCAATATCGATTTGTGGCAGTTGCGATCCACCACCACCACATCCCCCGGCGCAACCGTGGAATGCCATACCATCTTGTTGGAAGTGGAGGTGCCGTTGGTGACGAAAAACAGGTGGTCCGCATTGAAGATGCGCGCAGCGTTACGCTCGCTGGCCGCCACCGGGCCGGTATGGTCAAGCAGTTGGCCGAGCTCATCCACCGCATTGCACACGTCTGCGCGCAGCAAATTCTCGCCGAAGAACTGGTGGAACATCTGCCCTACCGGGCTCTTGAGAAAGGCAACACCGCCCGAATGGCCGGGGCAGTGCCAGGAATAGGAGCCGTCGGCGGCATAATGAGTTAGCGCCCGGAAGAAAGGCGGCGCCAGGGAGTCCAGATAGTCCTTCGCTTCCCGCACCACATAGCGCGCGATGAACTCCGGCGTATCCTCGAACATGTGAATGAAGCCGTGCAGCTCCTTCAGCACGTCGTTGGGGATATGGCGCGAAGTGCGGGTCTCGCCGTAAAGGAAAATGGGAATATCCGCATTTCGGCGGCGTATCTCCACCACGAAGGCACGAATCTGCCCAACCGCATGCTCCGCCAGTTCAGGCGTGGAGAACTCTTCATCGTCGATCGACAAAATAAACGTTGAGGCACGGCTCTGCTGTTGCGCAAATGAAGTCAGGTCGCCATAACTGGTGGCCCCCAACACCTCCAGACCCTCTTCCTCAATCGCCTTGACCAGCACGCGAATGCCAATGCCGCTCGCGTTCTCGGAGCGAAAATCTTCATCGATGATGACTACGGGGAAACGAAATCGCATTTGTTTTCCTGGTGATGAGTTAAGGGTTTGCTCGTGAGAGTTAAGAAGGTGAGGGCTGAGGAGGAAAAGCGGGATCGGCGCGGGTTTTGATTCTTCGCCTCACCCCTCACGCCTGTCAAATCTTCGGCAAGGTCACGCCGTGCTGGCCTTGATACTTGCCGCCACGGTCCTTGTATGAGGTTTCACAAACCTCGTCCGATTCAAAAAACAGCACCTGGGCCACACCCTCGTTGGCGTAGATTTTGGCGGGCAGCGGCGTGGTGTTGGAGAATTCCAGGGTCACGTAGCCCTCCCACTCCGGCTCGAACGGCGTCACGTTGACGATGATGCCGCAGCGCGCATAGGTGGACTTGCCCAGGCAGATCGTCAACACGCTGCGCGGGATGCGAAAATACTCCAGGGTGCGCGCCAGGACGAACGAATTGGGCGGGATGATGCAGACATCGCTTTTGACGTCGACGAACGAATTGGGGTCGAAATTCTTGGGATCGACGATAGTGGAATTGATGTTGGTGAACAGCTTGAATTCATCCGAGCAGCGGATATCGTAACCATAGCTTGAAGTGCCGTAAGAAACGATTTTTTTGCCGTCCACGCTCCGTACCTGCCCCGGCTCGTAGGGTTCGATCATGCCATGCTGTTCCGCCATGCGGCGAATCCACTTGTCCGATTTAATGCTCATCATGTACCCGTGTGATGCGTAATGGGTAATGAGTGATGGGTGGATCCGTTACACATTCCCCATCACCCATTCCCCATCACGTGTTTTGTATAACGATATTGGGGAAGCGTGCACTGAAATCCTGCGCCTGCTCGGCAACTTTAACCGCCACGCGGCGTGCGATTTCCTTGTAAATCTGGGAAACGCGCCCGTCAGGATCGGCCACTACCGGCGGCCTACCCTCGTCAGTCTGCTGGCGGATGTTGATGTCCAGCGGCAATGCACCAAGAAACTCGACATTGAAATCCTTGCACATCTTCTCACCGCCGCCGATACCGAAAAGACGCTCTTCATGGCCGCAGTTGGTGCAAATGTGCAGGCTCATGTTTTCCACGATACCGAGGATGGGGATACCCACTTTTTCGAACATTTTCAACCCCTTGCGCGCGTCGATCATAGCCACATCCTGAGGAGTGGTAACGATCACAGAGCCGGTCACCGGCACGGTTTGCGCCAGAGTGAGCTGGATGTCGCCGGTACCGGGCGGCAGATCCACCACCAGATAATCCACGTCCTTCCAGTTGGTGTCATTCAGGAGTTGCCCCAGCGCTTGGGTTACCATCGGGCCGCGCCATACCATCGGCTGATCCGGATCAATCAGAAAACCGATGGACATGGCTTGCAGGCCGTGGCCATTCAGCGGCTCAAGTTTTTTGCCATCTGCAGAAGGTTCGGGACGATCATCCTTAATGCCCAGCATAAGTGGCTGGGAAGGGCCGTAGATGTCAGCATCGAGAATACCCACTCGCGCACCTTCGGCAGCCAACGCCAGAGCCAGGTTCACCGCAGTGGTGGACTTGCCCACGCCGCCCTTGCCGGAAGCCACGGCGATGATATTCTTGATGCCCGGAATCAGCTTGACGCCGCGCTGCACGCTATGCGAAACAATCTGAGAGGATGTATTGACCGTCACGCTACCGACGCCGGGAATACTTTTGATCTTGTCGCCAACCAATGTACTGATGCTTTCGAACACACTCTTACCCGGGTAACCGAGGACGATGTCGAGCGTAACCTTGTCGCCGTCGATCTTGATGTTCTTGACCGACTTGGTGCTGACAAAATCCTTCTTGGTATTAGGATCGGTAATTTCCTTCAGTGCGTCTTGCACCTGTTGTTCTGACACGGACATGCTGACTCCTTGAGTGTAACCATTTTTGCCGAATACCCCAGAGGGCATGAGGCAGAAAACGAAAGTTTAACGAATAATTGGGCTTGCTACCACGGTTTGTTACAATTGGGGTCTTTCAAGTTCCTGACAAACCGCAATGAAACGCAAGATCCTGGTTACCAGCGCCCTACCCTACGCCAATGGCAGCATCCATCTTGGCCATCTGGTTGAATACATCCAGACCGATATCTGGGTACGATTCCAGAAAATGCAAGGGCACGAGTGCCATTACGTCTGCGCCGACGACACCCACGGCACCCCCATCATGCTGCGCGCCCAAGCCGAGGGCATCACCCCGGAGGCCCTGATCGAACGCGTCTGGCACGAGCACAAGGCGGATTTCGACGGCTTCCACGTCGAATTCGACAACTACTACTCGACCAATTCCGACGAAAACCGGGAACTGGCACAGAACATCTACCGCACCCTGCGCGACCAGGAAAAACTGATCGAAACCAAAACCATCGAGCAGTTCTACGACCCGGAAAAGGAAATGTTCCTGCCGGACCGCTTCATCAAGGGCGAATGCCCCAAGTGCCATGCTTTAGACCAGTACGGCGACTCTTGCGAGGCCTGCGGCGCCACCTATTCACCCACCGATCTGATCAACCCGGTTTCCGCCGTTTCCGGAGCCACGCCGGTGCGCAAGGAATCCGAGCACTACTTCTTCACGCTCGGCGCCTGCGCTGACTTCCTGAAAGAGTGGACCAACGCCGGTCACCTACAACCGGAAGCCGCCAACAAGATGCAGGAATGGATCGGCGGCGGCCTGCAGAACTGGGACATTTCCCGCGACGCGCCCTACTTCGGCTTCGAAATCCCGGATGCGCCGGGCAAATATTTCTACGTCTGGCTCGACGCCCCGGTCGGCTACATGGCCAGCTTCAAGAACCTGTGCGCCAAGAAGAGTCTGGATTTCAACGCCTACTGGGGGCAGGATTCCACCGCCGAGCTCTACCATTTCATCGGCAAGGACATCCTCTACTTCCACGCCCTGTTCTGGCCGGCGATGCTGAAATTCTCCGGTCACCGCACGCCTACCGGTGTCTTCGCCCACGGCTTCCTCACCGTCAACGGCCAGAAAATGTCCAAGTCGCGCGGCACCTTCATCACCGCCGCCAGCTACCGCAAGCACCTCAACCCGGAACAGCTGCGCTACTATTTCGCCGCCAAGCTCAACAGCAGCATCGAGGATATCGACCTCAGCCTGGAGGACTTCACGGCGCGGGTGAACAGCGACCTGATCGGCAAGTACGTCAACATCGCCTCGCGCTCGGCCGGCTTCATCACCAAGCGCTTCGGCGGCAATCTCGGCGACATGGCCGATCAGACCCTGCTGCAACAACTGCAAGGCACCGCCAAGGATATCGCCGCCCAGTATGAGGCTCGCGAATATGGCAAGGCCTTGCGCGACATCATGCGCCTGACCGATCTCGCCAACCAGTATGTGGACGACAACAAGCCTTGGGAACTGGCCAAGCAGGAAGGTACGGGAGCCCGCCTACACGAAGCCTGCAGCGTCAGCCTCAACCTGTTCCGCTTGCTTACCCTGTATCTCAAGCCGGTGCTGCCCAAGCTGGCCGCAGACGTGGAAGCCTTCCTCAACATTCCGCCGCTGCAATGGGCGGACGCAGCCACACTGCTGCCGGCAGGCCACACCATCAACCCCTACCAGCACCTGATGACCCGTATCGACCCAAAACAAGTGGAAGCCATGATCGAAGAAAACAAAGCCACCCTGACTCCGGCAGCGGAGCACTCCCCCGCGCGCCATGCCGAGAAGCAAACGCACGAAATCCAGCCGATCGCCGAAACCATCAGCATCGACGATTTCTCCAAGATCGATCTGCGCATCGCCAAAATCGTCAGCGCCGAGCATATCGAAGGTGCAGAAAAACTGCTCAGGCTCACCCTCGACATCGGCGAGGAGAATCCGCGCACCGTGTTCGCCGGCATCAAGTCGGCCTATGCGCCGGAGAAGCTGATCGGCCGCCACACCGTGATGGTCGCCAACCTCGCCCCGCGCAAGATGAAGTTCGGATTATCGGAAGGGATGGTGCTGGCCGCCAGCGGCGATGGCGGCCTGTACATTCTCAGCCCGGACGAGGGCGCCAAGCCGGGGATGCGAGTGAAATAAAAAAGGCGGCTCGAGCCGCCTTTTTTACGCCCGCCCTTGCCTCTCAGGGCTTCAGGTAGACATAGCCTTGCTGGGATTGCAGCTTGGAAATCTCCGCCACGCCGGAGGGCACAATTACGGCTTCAGGGATCACTTTTTTCGGGTCGATCTTGCGTCCGACCAATGTGTTGTTGCACACATCGAATGTCACGCCTTTTGCCTTCAACTCCTGGACTTTGACGTCATACGGATTGCCGTCCTTGTCGGTTGCGCCATCAAGCAAGAAGTCGATACCCTTGCCGTGGGTGACAAGCACGATTGTCGCCTGCGGGTTGGCGCTAAGGTGATTTTTGACATTGTTCATCGCCACCCCCGCCACTGCGGAGTCGTTCACATGATAAACGACCTTCTCCGGAAATCCGGCCGCAGCCGACTTGCCTCCGGTTGAGGCACAACCCGCAAGGCCAAACAAGCCAAATAATGCGCTCAGAAAAATCAAGTTACGCAAACGTACCATTTTTATCTCCTAAATATAATTATAATTTGGCAAAAGCCCATAACGATGGAACTTCCGCTAAGCACATTGGCGTTTTTTCTAACATTTGTAAATAGTCCAAATGCACTTACCCCATGATTTTACAGCCATATTCAGGATACATCCATCTTCTTAGTCGATATTAACCAGGCACAGCATCCATGAATACCCGCCACCATCTGAGAGTTTACGGTCATGTTCAGGGCGTTTTCTTCCGCGAGGCCATGTGCCGCAAGGCTCATCAGCTCGGCATCACCGGCTGGGTCAGAAATTGCCGCGACGGCACCGTGGAAGCAATGATTCAGGGAGCGCCGGAAGCGGTCAGCGCCATGATCGAATGGGCCAGGTCAGGGCCGGAACTGGCGCGGGTAGAAAGAGTGGAAATCAATGCGGGCAGTGGCGAGTATACCGATTTTGAAAAGCTGGATACCGCTTGAAGCGGTGGCATGCAACTGGGCTAGAACATCGCCCTGAGGAAATTCAGGTAAGCAGTCGCATCCGGCTCACCCTCGGCGGGCGCCCAGGGTGCTTTTTCTGCCGGCTCCAGCGCCTTATAGGGGCCGGCCTTGGCCTCGAAGAAGATACTGCCAGGCTCCAGGGCCACCACGGAATGAAACACGCCATGGGGAATATTCACCCCCACTGCTTCACCTCCCGGAGCCAGGCTTGCCGTCCCGGTAACATTTCCCTCATGGTCGAAGAAAACAGCCCCGAACCGACCCGAGAGCGCGATGATGGACTCATCCTTGCTCGCATCCAAGTGGCAGTGTGGCGGGATATATGAATCCGGCTCCATCGCATTGAGCAGTCGATGACTCGCATCCGCCTCGGCGGCATGGAAATTGAAATTCTTGCGTCGACGTGGCGCAGCCTGCGCTTCCGAAGAAACGCAGTCGAATAATTCACGGTTGATGATCTGGGGGTTATTCATGCGGACAATGATACCAATGTCTGAAAAAGGCAAAAAAAAACGCGGCTCACCTAAGTGACCGCGCTTAAAATCCACCAAAAAGGAGGATGGAGGAGACAACACCGGAACAACTCATAGTTGATGAGCAATTCAAGTTATTAGCATTATCTAATATTCTCATTTGCTTTGCAAGCATTTTTTGAAAAATGCTGACGAGTAGTGGGTGAACAGCTGTTCACCAGCATTGTGCAATGGGGAGTGCTGCGCCCTTTTGCCCGAGATGGTCGAGCGTCAATGTCCCGCAGCTGTCTGCTGCCATGGTGCCCGTAGGGGTTGCATTCAGCGTATAGGTACTTGCCCCCTGGTTGGTGATGCTCAGGATGTAATACGCGCTGGCATGCGCCTGGTCGCTGGGGGTGTGATCAGGGAAAATGGCGCCTGCGCCGTCTCCGAGTATTGCATTGAGATAGGTATTCTTCTCCGTGTAATAGCGCTCCAGTGCCTGGGCTGCATTCGAGAGCGCCGCCTTGGCGTCGGCACGGCGGGACTTTCTGACGCTTTCCATATAGGAAGGGTAGGCGATGGCGGCCAATATGCCTACTATTACAACGACGATCATGAGTTCAATCAGGGTAAAACCGGCAGCTTTTTTCATGGTAGTCGCTCAGTGCTGTGCCGCAGATATGAGCCATATTTCAATGATCCGTTCTGTGCCGGATTCGTTTAGCACTTTGAAGCGGATACGGTCGTTTTTTTTGAGTGCCAGCGGGCTGGCGCCGTGGACGGGGGTGGTGGCTGCAGAAAACAAATAGCGTACGCCACCCACAACCATGATTCTGCCGCCCAGATCGATTTTCTCGATGGCGCCTTCCCGCTCATTGCTCGCAGACTGGGAGGACGCTGCTGCGGCTTGGCTTTGTTCTCCCGTTACCTGAATCGCTGCGGCATTCTGCGCCATGACCAATGCCAAAAGCATGGCGATATGAGTTGAAATTTTCATCCGCGTTTCCTCGCCTTATTGAATCTGTTTCCAGGAGACACGCCCTGATCCGCTAGGGCCTGCGGACTCGAGAATTTTTTCGATCGTGCCAGAGGATAGATTCAGGTACTTGTTTTCCAGGTTGCTGGTGCTGCTGCCGCCCGCTCCACCCAAAATGCCCGGTGCGGAGGGAATGCCGCTCATTTTCTTTCCGCTGGGAGGGACGTTACTACCGCCAAAGGCGATCACATCCGCCAAATCAATTTTTCCATCGCCATTCACATCCAGTACCGGGTCGAGGGGGTGGCCGCCGCTCAATGCATCCATTTCCATCAGCCAGCCGCTTCCGCCGTAACTACAGGCAGTTGTCTCGGGAATCATGGTGGTGAAGATGATTTTACCGTTCCTTAGCTGTGATTCGGTCACTTGGCGCTCCCCACCGGTCGGCAGGTCGAGATACCAGCCTTTATGGGTACCCCAGTCGATGATGTTGTTGCTGGTCATTCTGTAATCGCCTGAAACACCGGTCACCGACTGCTGCAGGAGAGCGCCTCTGCCGCTGACCTGGACATCATCATCCCAGACGGCATAAAAAGCTTGGGGCGACGTGGTTGAGTTGTCCGTGGTTTCCAGGTATTTCCCGGTGCCAAAATAAACCATCACGCCGCTGACCGGATGTTTGCCGACTTCGAGACGCGTGGTGACCGGCTGGGGAGTGTTGGCCGCGTCTTTGGCCGTGAACAGTGGGGCGGGATTCGCGGCATTGCCAAATGCCACTTTCCACTGGCTGGGCGAGGTTCCGGTGACGTCGAATTTCCAGATGTTGCCCAGCAGGTCGCCGGCATAAATATAATCGGTCACCCCGTCGCCGTTGGTGTCCACAGGGATGGGCGTGGCGAGGCCATTGGGCGTGGTCGCCGATCCGCTCTTGGTATTGATTTTTGTCAGCACGGCGCCGGTTTCCACATCCAGGATATAGAGCACCGCATAACCGCTGGTGCTGGCGTGGCCATCCGCCTCGGTGTTGTTGTAGCCATTGCCGAATACCGCAGCCCATTTTCCATTGGCCATTTTGACCAGGGACGGCTGACTGAAGCTGTAGCCTAGCGCATAGCGCATGGTGGCGTCAGTATCGGCGTCAGAGCTATCGGTGAACTCCCAGCGCACGATACCGGCTGCATTGTTTTCAGAAAATGCAGCCGGATTGGTCACGTCAAGAGCGAAAAACCCCTGCCCTCCACCGCTCAGGCCGCCCAGCAGCACGCTATGCCAGGTGCCGGCGTAAAAAGCATCTCCCACCGTGGGCGAGCCATCGACGAAATAGCGGTGGCTGTAGCTGGGCGAAGTGAGCTGGCTCAGATTGTTGTAAACCGCTGCCGGCACGTAGGCGAGCTTTTCTTCGCCGCTGCCGGCATCGAAGCCATGAAGCATGCCGTCATTGCCGCCGATGTAAATCATCGGCGTGCGATTCATGTACGAGGATACGAAATTCGGATAAGACGCCGATTCAAAGCTGCTCGGGTAATTGAAGGGCGGTGCGGCGACATAATAAGGCGCAGAATGAATCAAATCTCCCAATTTGCTGTTGGGCCGAACGCGGTAGCCATTGCCGCTGCCCTCATTGCTGCTGCTGCCGCGCAGAAAGTCGAGACGCGCGCCTCCCTGACCATCCGTCACGCCGCTGGCATTCTTGTTCAGCGCAACGATCTGGACGCTATCCAGTTCAATGGAAGTCGGGCTGGCTGAATTGACGGGCCAGCGAAATGGAATGCCTGTGCTGCCGGAAGGTTTGTAAGTGATGATTTTGCGGCCGCTGTCATAATTCTGCGTATTGACCTTTTGCCCCGCATCCCAGGATGGAGCTCCAATGGTGCCATTCGACTGGATCGGAAGCGCGAGCAGTTGGCCGGACCAATCGCCACTGCTGAATTTTGCCTGGTAGATGAAGGCATTGGTGCTCCAGGTTCCAGTGTTGAGCGAAACAGTGGATGCGGCGCCAGTCTTGGAGATGATGTCGTTGGCCACATTCTGGATGGCAGCCTGGAAGCTGGTCTGGTCGGTAGCGAGATACGCAGTGCCGGTGCCGCCGGCATTTGCCAATGCATTCATCACCGCCATGGCTTCCGCATTGGCGACCGTGTCGCTCAACGCGACCATGTAGGTCTGCACGTCAAACGCGGTGCCGCCCTTGTTCGTGCTACGCAACGCGTTGACGGAATTGATGGCGTCCTGCGCGGCTGTTCCAAAGGCCCATGTCCCGGAGGCCGGATTAAAAGTATTGGTGCGCTGGGCAGACGTGTAAAGGGTGCCGCTACTGGTGCCCGTGGGCAGGCCATCGGTTACCATCATGACAAAATTCTTCTGGCAGGAATAGGCAATCGGGCTGAGCTGACTTTGGTAGGAAGATGAAAAATAGGTTCGCGCCGAATCCAGCGTTCCCTTGAGCGGGGTAAATACCGCACCATTCTTGATTTCGCTGCTGCTGGTGCCGGTTTCAGCCGCCAGCTTGGCGATCAGGCTATTGAAATGGGTGGTTGAGTCCGCTTGCACAGGCTCGTTTAGCGTGCCGGTTCCCGTGATGTTGGACAGATACCCCCAAGCGCGAGGCAAATAAAGTTGGCGGGTAATAGGTGGATTGGCGGGCAGGTATCCTGCATCGGTCGGGGTGAATGCCCAGGTACCCTGAGAACCGCTGAAGGCGCTGGTGGCCCAGCTATTGCCAGCGGCCGTGCTGTGGGTGGTGTAAACCTTGTAACTGGTTCCCGTGCCTGGCGTCAGACCCCATAAAGCGGTATAGGGACCGGAGTTGTCATACAGCACATCGTTGATATCGGGGTCGTCGCCGGTCTTGTCATAGGTAACGTAATTTCCACCGCTGAATGCTTGCGGGTTGGCAACGCAGCGCCGGCCACCATTGGTGGCGGAAATTCCGCTGACGCAGTCATTGGTAAACACCATGCCACTATCCGACCCGAGGTAGTAGGCATAGGTGTTGTACTTGGTGGGCGGATTGCTGGACATGCCATAACTCATCAGCCCCCAGTTGAATGTGGTGCGATAGTTGGAAATCGTGTCGCGAATGACCTGTCGGCCGATATTGCTGCGAGTCGCGGCATCGTTTCCAGCGATCAGCCTTCCCGCCATGGTGGAATCCATGGATTGCGAGTTGTCGTAGATGACCAGCACATTGGGCAATACGCCACTGGTCAGGAACAGGGGAACGGTTGCCAGCGCCAATTGTCCGCTGTTGGCTGCGGGATGAAGCAGTGGGCCAGCGCTAAACGCCAGCAGCAAGGCGGCGGCAAAGGGACGTTGCTTGCCGGGGAGAATTGATTTCATGATTTTCATGCTCCTTGCCGCGCCGTATCACTTCTTGATAAACAAACTTTGCAGGATGACACGGGATTCCGATCTTCCTCCAACGCCCAGGGCTGAAATACGGTAAACCACGCCGCTGGATGCCGGCTTGATCCCCGTGCCTATGCTTTGCCCAGGGCTCGCAGGCAGGGTAGACAGTAATTCGATAATGTATCTAGGCTGAGAGCCAACCAATGCCAGAGAGACAGCGCCGGTATAAGCACCATATTCGCGGGTGATCGAGGTGTCGCTCCAGTTGATGCTCTGTGCCAGGGGCGTGGAGGAAGAAGGCAGCAAACACAATCCTTTCGTGCAGGAAGCATCGAAACCAGACGCAGGGCTGATATTTTTAAGGATATCCAGCTCGGCATCGCGCAGGCCAGATTCCGCAGCCTGGAACGCGATATTCAAATCGCGACTGTTCCCCGCCATGCGTTCTTCCATTGCGTTGATGGACATGGCGGCGACTCCCAGCAAGGTCAGCACCACCAGAAAAATCAGCCCGGTGACCAGAACGGCACCCTGTTCATGCCGTACTTGATGATGGGGGAAAAAAGTCGGGACGGCCATCACATGGTCCGGTTGCGCAGAGTTACCACGGTGGAAAACACGCGGCGCAACTTGCGGTCAGCGGGCGTCACGATCGCGCCGTTGAAGGTGTATGGCTGGGGGTTGCTGGTGATTTTGTCCTCTAGCGTGGACATCAGGAATGAAAGTTTGAAACTCATAATCCGATTCATGTCCGTCACATTATCTGCTGTCACATAGCGATTCACGCTGCGATCGTTGTCGGTGTCCTCGCCATAAAGGATCTGCATGTTTTCCACGCCCTCGGCCAGTTCCTCCGGGGCTCCGCCGGCCACCTTGCGCCACAGGGAACGACTGCCAGCGACTGTTGTGCCGGGCGCAATGAAGTAGGAAACAGTGACGAGTTTCATGATTTCCGCATCGTCACGAAAGATTTTACCCAGATCGCTGGTGGCATTTCCGGGTGTGCCGACCCCCGTGTTGTGCGCAATCGTTCCGCTGGCGCCTGGATCCGCGCCGGAAACCTGCAGGATTGCCGCCGCGGAGCAATCGGTTACCAGGATGATGTCGTACTGGCTCAAACCATTGTCGGCATCAACATGCAATGCGGCAGAATTGTTGCTCATGAAAGGTGCGGTTACGCCTATCCCCGGTTCCTGGGCACGACGGAGGGTGATGACATCGCTCCCTGCCACAGGGGGCGGATTTGCCGATGAAAGGGCTGTGGGGAGTGCGGGAGACCAGGCCGAGCCGGCGTCCTCAAAGCCCTGTACTCCGACCGTGAAGTTGTAATTGAAATCCGTCCCGTTGTTTAGCGTGTTGACTGGCGTAATGGCGCTGCTGCTGCATCCCCGGAAACCTGCCATGCGTAAATCCTTGATCAGGAACTCCATGGCGAAGCGGCTATTGTCCTGGAGCTGCCACAATGAATCCTGCATGCGATAGGTTTGTTTGCTGCTGACAAAGACCATCCCTATCCCGCCCAGAATAAACAGGCCGATCGTGATCGCGACCATGAGCTCGACGAGCGTATAGCCTTGCTGTTGTGCAGGAATGGCCGGGGTGGTCATGGCTTGAAACTCATGGCAAATAGTTTGGGCGTGCCGCTCTTGTCGTCATTCCACCATACCTTGATGGCATACGCCGTTCCCGAACCATCGCATGCAATTGAAGCTGGCGTGCCGTCGTCCGGCGTGCTGTCGAGGCAGACCGCTCCGGCGCCCGAGGGCAGGTTTGTGGCGTTGGCCAAATTCCACTCGTGCAGATCGGCTTGCGCCATCAATGCAGGGGTGCAACTGGAAGAAACGCAGCCCGGATCACCGGGATCGCCGGAAAGGTTATTGTAGTTTCCACCATTGACGCCCTGGACATTGGCGCGCATCCGGTCAGCCATGTCATAAGCGAGATAAGTTGCCTGAGATCTCAGGGCTGAGCTGTGATTGGCGCGCAGCCCCGAGAGTTGCATGCCGGCGACACCCAGCAGGCCAATGGAAAGCACGACCATGGCAATGAGCACCTCTATGAGGGTAAACCCTGAAGTACGCGGCAAGCTCGAAGCGAACCTTTTGGCGGGAATCATTTTCTCATGCTCATGAACATATGAAATCACGGTTGATGTTGACGCGACCCGTTGCCGTAATGCGTATTTCACGGCCTTTTTCGCCGCTGCGGCTATCGCACAACCGAAATATCCTGGTGGTGCCCGCAGCGATGTCCATGAAACCAGAAGGCAAATAAACAATTGGCGCGGCGACGCCAGCGCTGGTCAAGGTATTGCCATGCAGGTCCTCATGAATGCGCAGCACCGCTTCGCTCGGGTCCAGCAAGGTGTTGCCGTTGCTGTCCGCCCAAATCCGCCAGCCGCTATCAAAACCGGATACGGCAGGGCTAACTACCACACGACTGCTTCTTTTGGTGGCTTCGCTGCGGGCCATGGCAAGTGCGCCCGTGAATTCGGCGGCCTGAGAGGCCAGGCGATTGTCGAGAATGAATGAGCGAAGGCTGGGCACGGCCAAGGCAAGCATGATGCCAACAATCGAAACCGTGACCATCAGTTCCGTCAGCGTGAAGCCCAGTGTTCTGTTCATTGTCGCGGGCATTGCCGAAACTCCTGCCAAATAGTTTCAGGCAAGGGCGCAAGCCATGGTGGGAGGGGATAGCAGGAAGCGGCTGGGGTGATGCAAGCGAACCCTTTGCGCTTGTCACCTCCGTCTGGCAATCCCGCTGTCCTAGAGAAATCAACCCCTTAGACCGGTAACTTTGCGCCCCCGCCTTTCGAACGGGTTTGCCTTTTTCAGAAGCTTTGTTTTTGAATTCTATCTTTTCTTTTTTACACCCAACAGCATGCCAATGTCAACAAAAATCACTGCCCGCGTCATTCATTGAAACTTTCAACGCTTAATATTGAATGGTGGAATTCTCGCTGCCGATGCAATCGGCCAGCGACACCAACAAATTGTCCTTGAGCTTCACCCGCCAGCCTTCACCCAGGTCCAGCTCGCAGCTCGCCGTGGAGGTACGGTAGCCGATCCGCACCCTGCACCCTGCTTCATCACGATAGCCGGAAAGAATTTCACGTAATTTGTCGGTGTTGGCGGGTGCCATGCACGACAGCCGCAACAGCTTGGCGAAACGCGTACGCGCCCCGGCCAGGTCAAGCAGGCTTTCCGCAACCACGCGAAATCCGCCGGAATAATCGTCCTTGCTGATCTTGGCCTCGATGATCAGCAATTGATCCTCCTTGAGGATATCCTTGTGCGCGTCGAACAATTCGCTGAACACCGAAACCTCGATGCGCGCAATGCCGTCCTCCAGGGAAATGAAGGCCATTTTGCCGCGCCGCGTCATCTGGGTACGAATGGCGTAGATCACCCCTGCCAGCCAGACCGGCTGTTGCTGCGGCGCAATGTCACTCAGGCGGGTCTTGATGAAGCTGGCGAGTTCCGCGCGGTAGGCATCATAAGGGTGGCCGCTGAAGTAAAAACCCAGCGCCTTTTTCTCGTTCGTCAACTGCTCGACCATCGGCCAGGGAGAAGCATCCACCATGGCATCGGGTCGGCTTTCCGCGCCGCCGTCATCCATGGCATCGAACAGGCTGTTCTGGTGAATGTCGCGGTTCTCCTGTTCCGCCGCTTCCATCGCCACGCCGACGCTCGCCAGCAGGCTCGCCCGGTTATCGTTGATGGTGTCGAACGCGCCGGCGCGGACCAGGGACTCGATCACGCGGCGGTTGACGGTGCGCTTGTCCACCCGGCGGCAAAAATCGAACAGGCTGGTGAAGGGCCCATCTTTTTCGCGCGCCGCGGCGATGACGTTGATCGCCGCCTCACCGGTGCCCTTGATGGCGCCAAGACCATAACGGATCTCAGTCCTGGAAACCGGCTCAAAACGGTAGCTGGAAACATTCACGTCCGGCGCCAGCACCTTCACCTTGTTGGCCAGGGTGTCCTCGTAGAACACCTTGAGCTGGTCGGTGTTGTCCAGCTCCGAGGACAGCGTCGCCGCCATGAAGGCCGAGGTGTGGTGGGCCTTGAGCCAGGCGGTCTGGTAGGAAATCACCGCGTAGGCGGCGGTGTGGGACTTGTTGAAGCCGTATTCGGCGAACTTCGCCATCAGGTCGAACAGGCTGTTGGCGAGTTTTTCCGGGTAATTTTTCTTGAGCGCGCCCTCGACGAACAGGCTGCGATGCTGGTCCATCTCCTCCTGCTTCTTCTTGCCCATCGCGCGCCGCAGCAAGTCCGCCCCGCCCAGGGTGTAGCCGCCGATGATCTGGGAGATCTGCATCACCTGTTCCTGGTAGACGATCACGCCGTAGGTCGGGGCTAGGCTGGCCTGCAAGTCGGGATGAAAATAGTCGATCGACTGCTTGCCCTTCTTGCGCAGGATGAAATCGTCTACCATGCCCGAACCCAATGGCCCCGGCCGGTAAAGCGCGAGCACGGCGATGATGTCCTCGAAGCGGTCGGGCTGAAGTTTAGCCAGCAGCTTTTTCATGCCCTCCGATTCGAGCTGGAACACCGCCGTGGTGTTGGCCTTCCTCAATACCTCGTAGGCTGCCGGGTCGTCGAAATGCTGTGTATCCAAGGACTGATCGAAGCTCGGGTCGAGCTTCTTGATGTACTTGAGGGCGAGGTCGATGATGGTCAGGTTGCGCAAGCCGAGAAAGTCGAACTTGACTAAGCCGGCCGCCTCCACGTCGTCCTTGTCGAACTGGCTGACCACGTTGTCCGCGCCGGAAGCGAGATACAGCGGGCAAAAATCGGTCAGCTTGCCGGGCGCGATGAGCACGCCGCCAGCATGCATGCCGACGTTGCGGGTCAAGCCTTCGAGCTTGCGCGCCAGAATGAACAGCTCGCGCACTTCCTCCTCGCCGTCGTAGCGCTCCTTGAGCTGGGGCTCCATCGTCAGCGCTTCGTCGAGCGAATACTGCTTGCCCGGTGCAGCCGGGATCAGCTTGGAAAGCTGGTCGCAGAAGTTGTAGGGCAGGTCCAGCACCCGCCCCACGTCGCGCACCACCGCCTTGGCCGCCATGGTGCCGAAGGTGGCGATCTGCGATACCGCATCGGCGCCATATTTCTCGCGCACGTATTCGATCACCCGCCAGCGGTTGTCCTGGCAGAAATCGACGTCGAAGTCAGGCATCGACACCCGCTCCGGGTTGAGGAAGCGCTCGAACAGCAGGGCATAGCGCAACGGATCGAGGTCGGTGATGCCGAGGCTGTAGGCGACCAGCGAACCCGCACCGGAGCCCCGCCCCGGGCCGACCGGCACGCCGTTGTGCTTGGCCCAGTTGATGAAGTCGGCCACGATCAGGAAGTAGCCGGGGAAACCCATCTGGATGATGGTCCCGGTCTCGAACTTGAGTCGATCGGTATAGGTGGGGTACTGCTCCGCCCGCTTCGCCTCTTCGGGATAGAGCTCCTTCATGCGCTCGGCCAGGCCCTCCTCCGCCCGCCGGCACAGGTAGTCATCCAGGCTCATCCCCTCCGGCACCGGGAACAGCGGCAGCTTGCTCTTGCCCAGTTCGACGCTGAGGTTGCAGCGCTTGGCGATCTCGACACTGTTGGCGAGCGCCTCGGGGATATCAGCGAACAGTTCCGCCATCTCCGCCTGGGTCTTGAAGTACTGCTGCTCGGTGAAGACGCGCGGACGGCGCTTGTCCGCCAGCATATAGCCCTCGGAAATGCACACCCGCGCCTCGTGAGCCTTGTAATCGTCAGGAGCCAGAAACTCGACCGGATGGGTCGCCACCACCGGCAGCCGCAATTCCGAAGCCAGGCTCAGCGCCAGTCGCACGTGAACATCGGCCTGGGGTAGCCCGGTGCGCTGCAGTTCGAGGTAGAACGCGCCGGGAAACAGGCGCTGCCAATCGGTCGCGAGTTCCTGCGCCTGCGCGCGTTTAGCCTGCAACAGCGCCTGGCCGACATCGCCGAAATGCGCACCGGACAGCGCGATCAGGCCGTCGCTGCCGCCGTCCGCGAACCATTCGCGGCGGACTTCCGCCCGCCCGCGGTGCTGGTTGCTGCGGTAGGCGCGAGTGAGCAGGTCGCACAGACGCAAATAGCCCAGGCGGTTGCGGCACAGCAGGAGCAAACGATGCGGCTGGTCGCGGTTGGCCTCGTTGCTGATCCACACGTCGCAGCCGATGATCGGCTTGATGCCCTTGCCGCGGGCGGCCTGGTAGAACTTCACCATGCCGAACAGGTTGCTCAGATCGGTCAGCGCCAGCGCCGGCATCCGGTCGGCGACGGCACTGGCAACGGCATCGTCGATACGCACGATGCCGTCGACAATCGAATACTCGCTGTGCAGGCGGAGGTGAATAAAGGAGGGATCAGACATAGCTCGTCATTTTACCACCATGGAATGCAGCGGACGTTTTATCGTGGAAAAAGGGGGCAATTGAAAATATTGGGAAATGGTAGAGCGCCCCGACTATCCTCGTCATTCCGGCAAAATCCGGAGTCCAGTGCAGTAGGGCGGATGAGCGTAGCGTTATCCGCCGTATGTATAGCTTGCACATTTTTTCATTCGGCGGATAACGGCCTGCGGCCTCATCCGCCCTACACTTGCTAAACGTTTGTTTCACCATATGATACAATGAATACATATATTCAATTGGAGCACCATCATGGCAACCTCTATCCGACTTGATCCCGCCATTGAACAACGGCTAGACCAACTGGCCGCACAAACTGGCCGCACCAAGGCGTATTACCTGCGTGAGCTGGTCACGAACGGCCTGGATGATCTGGAAGACTACTACCTGGCCGCCGCAACGATGGAACGCGTCCGCAAGGGCGAAGAGAAGGTTTATTCCGCCGAGCAAGTGAGGAATGACCTTGGTCTGGACGATTAATTACACCGAGTCCGCCAGAAGGCAGCTTCGCAAGCTCGACAAACAGACAGCGCGGCGCATCCTCGATTTCATGGATGAACGCATCGCCGCCCAGGAAGACCCGCGCAACACCGGCAAGGCATTGACCGGACCCATGCTCGGCGCGTACTGGCGCTACCGCATCGGTGACTATCGAATCATCTGCGACATTCAAGATGGTGCGCTCTGCGTCCTCGTAATCGAGATCGGCAATCGGCGCGAGGTCTACCGATGAGCGCGAAAATAAAAGCGGCGCGGCTGGTTAGGGTCGCGAATTTAATCCGACCCATTTAAATCGATGGGGTGCCCCACCCTACTGAATAGCCCCGCAAGCCAAGTAAATAGGCGATCTACAAGCACACACGATGGAGATGTCCGTGTTTATTGGCTTACGGACGAAGCGTTTATTTCAATCGAGTATGACCCCATTGATTTTCCCATTGATTTTCAAAAACAGCTTGACCGGGAAGACGGTATCTACGCGGGCTCGTTGGCGCAGTCACCCCTCGAAGAAAAACCTATCCGTTGCCTCAACTGACTCTCTAAGCTGTCTGATTGGGAACTTGGGCGAATAACAGTCAATATATTGGTTGCTGGCGCCTGTCATGCTGATAACGATTCGGTGAAAAATATTCTTGAGCAATTGAATATCTCGTATCAGTTCACAAGAATCGCCAGGCTTAGTCGTGTTGCCGTGCGCAGCGTCGTTTCGTCTTTGCCACGCGCTCTTTTCTTTGCCTTCCATATCAAGTGACAAACTTGCAAAGAATCGATCATTTAGTATGTCTTGCGATGGGCTATTCAAACCCGAAGCTTTCTTACGCAACACTTCCTTTTCCGGATCTTTAAGGGGCATGGCCTCGACGATTTTTAGAAACTCATCTCTCAAATGTTTTGCATTTGTCGCGTCTAAGAGTTTGGTCTCGTACTGAGGTTTGTCCAGTTTCCTATAAGCTGCCATGAGCGCCTCCATACCCGCGCCTAGCTGCACAGGCATCGTGTGCATCGGTGAGCACACGGCATGCCAATAAATCCAACTGACGTGTTGAAAGTTGAGTTCGTCGAAGTGCGCGAAGAGAGCGTTCACCGTTCGGGAAAACACGTTTGGATCGATAAGCTTCGCATGTGCGCTGCCTACTGGCGCTGGTGGCAGCGCAAGCAAGGAATAAGCACTTTCATCAATGATGTAGGGAGTTACCGCTTTAAACCCAATAAACTCAAACTCTTCTGAAAGAAGCGTGTACCCAAGGTAGACCAACGGCAAGCCGAAAGCGAACGACAGGCACTCGCGAATTTTCCTGCGGATATCTTCGCAAGGGAATTTCTTATACAGGATGAACCCAGGGCCGCTTGACCGTTCCCTTTTATGGTTCCGAAAAGGCGCTATGTAAATCTCATTGCCAGCGATGTTCAGCCTTAGGCAGCCCCTCATCGACGAAGGTGTGCTTTCCTTAGCGTGTTGTGTCAGCGTTTCGTCCCCACCGCTGAGTATTCTGGTTGCAGTTGTCACCAGATTCTCTTCCAGATTGTGTGGCCAGTGATACAAAGCTGTGTCCACATTATCGACCCACTCAATTAATTGATGTACTCGCTCAACATCATCCGGCACGGACTCAAGCGAATCAATCCATGCATTTTCTGTGGTTCCTCGGACATTGGTTAAGTGATGTGAAGTGTTTTGTGAAAATGGCATCACCCCCTTCGCAATCACGGTCATATCGGAACTAGATAGAGTGACGCAAGCAATGTTTGAGTGCACCGTCCCCGCTGGCAATTTAGGAGAATTGAGCGAGTCATTTTTGGAATTTTCGTCACAGCGCGTGGTTAGAAGCAACCTTTGTTTATCGTCACGCTTTATCTCAAAACTGTTTATAGGCGAACACAACGGCCCGCAATCGGTTATCTGAAACATTCCATTATTTAACAGAAGCTCAAAGGTTTCTTCTTCCCATATTTTTAGATTCATATGACATCCCAGCCAATGGTTGCGAAGTTTTTTGTATCCAATTTAGCCCCCAAATCCATCGCCCTAGGCATCGATAATTTTTTCAGTTTCTTACTCAACAGGAGGCGACAATAATTAACAAAACAATGGCCTCACTTAACTCGCCAAACCCAGCCGGGTAATGCTTCCAGTCGTGCTTTACGCTCCTGCGACAGATTATCTTTTTTTGTTCTTTGAGCATTTACCCAGCTTCCAACTCTATATCCATCTTCTGTTTTATATAACGCAGGAGGCAAACAATGCCCCTCACTTTCTACAAATTTCTCAAGATGGCGAAACCCTTTTTCCCACTTGTCTGCCCAAGGTTCCCAACTCCATCTGGGCAATGCTTCCAATCGCGCTTTGCGCTTTGGTGACAGGCTGTCTATTTTTGTTCGCTGAACACCAACCCACTGACCAAGGCGGTACCCATCTACCGTTTTGCAATCTTGAGGGACATTGGCATGCCCCTCTCGATCTGCAAACTCCTTGAGGAGATAAAATCCTTCTTCCCACATATTTGTACGAGCATCCCAACTCCAACCGGGCAAAGTCTCCAGCCGTACTTTGCGCTCCGGTGACAGGCTATCTTTTCTTGTCCGCTGCCTATTAACCCATGACCCAAGCCGATATCCACCTGCCGTTTTATAGCCTTGAGATACCTTAGCATTTCCCTCTCGATCTGCGAATTCCTTAAAATAGCGAAATCCTTCTTCCCACATATCTGCACGAGCATTCCAACACCAACCATGCAATGCTTCCAGCTGTGCTTTGCGCTCCGGTGTCAGGCTGTCTTTTTTTGTTCGTTGGATATTTACCCAGCTACCGACTCCATATCCATCTGCCGACTTATATAGTGCAGGAGGCAAACAATGCCCCTCTCGCTCCACAAATTCCTTGAGATAACGAAAACCTATTTCCCACTGCTCCACAATGGCATCCCAAATCCAACAAGACAATGCTTCCAATCGTGCTTTGCGTTCCGGGGACAGGTTTTCTTTTGTTGTTCGTTGGATATTTACCCACTGACCAAGGCGGTATCCATCTTCTGTTTTATATAGCGCAGAAATTTTGGCATGCCCATCTCTCTCGACAAATGCCTCCAACAACCCAAACCAGAAGTTCCAAGATGCAGTGACTTGCTCGACCAGATAGGTGCGCAGTGCGCTCCCAAAATTCGCATCTACCGTAGCAGGCAGGTCAAGACTGATTTTGCGCAGACCGTCGGCGCTGACACCTGCACCGGGTTTCCTGCCGAGTTCGGTTCTGATCTGATCCAGTTCATCCGCCAGCACATCGTCGTGCGCCTTCAACGCATTCAGTACATCCCAGATAGGCTTGAAGTAACTCGCCGCTATCGTGTCTTCGGCATTTTGTCCTGCTGCGATGAACACCGGCAAAACAATCGTGCCGGCCTTTTTGTCCGGACTCAGGCGTATGGCGCGACCCACGGCCTGGATGATGTCCACCTGGCTACTGCGCGGATCGATAAACGCCACGCCATCGAGGGAGGGCACGTCCACGCCTTCGGACAAACAGCGCGCATTGCTCAGCACGCCACGTTCGTCTGCGCTCAGGGCTTTGAGTTGATCGAGCTTGATCTTGCGTTTGTTGGCGGGCATGTTGCCGGAGACGAAGTCGGTGCGCAGGGTTCCGCTGGGACGGTGTTCGTCGCTGATCCATGCCATGATCTGCCGAATGTCGGTGGTGAAGGCTTCGGCGCGATTGACACGGCTGTGGAAGCTGATGATGCGCTTGAGGTCGTAGTCTTTGATGGCTTTGAGCAGGCCGATCTGGGCGGCGAGCGATTGGCTGTCGGTCTCAATACCCGTGCCGGTGGTGACCAGTTCGCGGTTGACGATCCACTGCGCGATGGTGGGGTCGTCCACGCCGATAATGACGACGCGATAATCGGTGAGCAGCTTTCTGGCGATGGCCTCGCCAAACGGCAAGGCATACAGCACTTTACCAAACAAGGTGGCGTTATCCATGCCGACCACTTCGACTCCGCGATCTTCGGCAGCTTTTTTGACGTTGCTGGAGTAGGTGCGCGGGGTGGCGGTGGCGAACAGCCGTTTATGGCCGCGTATCTGTGCGTTGTCGAGAACGGCGGTGAACTCGCTACCGACCTTGCCCGCGCAACGGTGGGCTTCGTCCGCCACGACCAAATCGAAGGCGGGAATGGTGCTATCTGCCTGCGCTGCGGCGATGACGGAGGAGGATTGGTAGGTGGAGAAAACCACCCGATTGCCTGCGCCGCTAAGAAAATTCCTGACTTCTTCCGCGTCCGAGGTAACGGGGAAGGCGAGGTCGGCAACGCTGTGGATGGCTTCGTCGCTGCCCTTGGTGCCGACGGTTTGATCTGAGCAGACGCACAGCACTTCAAACGGGGTGGCGGCAGCGAATGTCCATTCGCGCAGCAGTTGGGACAGCAGGCCTAATGAGGGAACCAGCACCAGGGTGCGTTGTGCGGCAAGCCGCTCTTTGATCCAGAGCGTGACGTAAGTTTTGCCCGTGCCGCAGGCCATGATGAGCTGGCCACGGTCGGCGGTTTGCAGCCCTTGTACAACGGCGGTTCTGGCTTCGTTCTGATGGTCGCGTGGTTCGGGGCGAGCTTTGCGTTTGGCTTGCGGGAGTACGGCGAGATTGGCGGGGTAATCCAGCGCGGCACGTTCAAAATCGGAGAGCAAAAAACGGATGACGGGTTTTTCTTGTGCATCGCAGACTTGCTTGGCATTGCCGCCGATGCGGTCGGTGGTGGCGATCAGCAGGCGGTGGTGTATGCCTTTGCGGTTGGATTCGCTGAGGAATTTGTCCACATCGTGTTTGGTGATGTCGTAGTCAGGCGAGTAGCACTTGGTTTGCACCGCCCAGTGTTCGCCGTTCTTGTGCCGGAACACGAGGTCAATCCCGCAATCCATGCCCCAACGTTCCGGGTATTCTTCCCATAGCCAAACTTGGTCAACTTGGGTAGCCCATTCAGGATCGGCTTTCAGAAACCATTTGACGAAGTGCTCGAACTGCTTGCCCCGCTTGGCTGGGTCAGCGTCGAGGCTGTTGTAGAAATCAGAAAATTGACCGGCCAAAATTTCAGCACCATGCCGTAAAGAGGATTGGGTTTGTTGGGTTACGGCGCAAAGAACCGCGCCTAACCCAACCTACATGACTGATCCACACGTCGCAGCCGACGATCCGGCTTGATGCCCTTGCCGCGGGCGGCCTGGTAGAACTTCACCATGCCGAACAGGTTGCTCAGATCGGTCAGCGCCAGCGCCGGCATCCGGTCGGCGACGGCGAGGCCGACGGCATCGTCGATGCGCACGATGCCGTCGACAATCGAATACTCGCTGTGCAGGCGGAGGTGGATAAAGGAAGGATCAACCATGATGGTATAATTTTACCATGATGACGAAGACCCCCGAACTTTTACTCCCCGCCGGCAGCCTGGAAAAAATGCGTTATGCCTTCGCCTATGGCGCGGATGCCGTGTATGCCGGCCAGCCCCGCTACTCCCTGCGCGCCCGCAACAACGAATTCGGCCTGGAGGAACTGGGAACGGGAATCGCCGAGGCGCATGCGCTGGGCAAGAAATTTTTCGTCGCCAGCAACCTGACGCCGCACAACGCCAAGCTCAAGACCTATATGGCGGATATGGCGCCGGTGATCGAAATGAAACCGGACGCCCTGATCATGGCCGACCCCGGCCTGATCATGATGGTGCGCGAGGCGTGGCCGGACATTCCGGTGCACTTGTCTGTGCAGGCCAACACCGTCAATTACGCCGCGGTGAAATTCTGGCAGGCGCTGGGCTTGACGCGGGTGATCCTGTCGCGCGAAATCTCCCTGGACGAAATCGCCGAGATCCGCCAGCAATGCCCCGACATGGAGCTCGAAGTATTCGTTCACGGCGCCCTGTGCATCGCCTATTCCGGCCGCTGCCTGCTATCCGGCTACTTCAATCACCGCGACGCCAACCAGGGCACCTGCACCAACTCCTGCCGCTGGGACTACAAGGTGCAGGAAGCAAATGAAGATGCGGCGGGCGTGATCCGTGAAACCGAATTCGATTTCAACAAGGCCATGGGCGAATCCGGCCTTACCGCCTGCGGTGACCAGCAGCGCCACCCACTCGCCGACCGGGTATGGATGATCGAGGAAGGCCAGCGCCCCGGCGAGTTGATGCCGGTACTGGAGGACGAGCACGGCACCTACATCATGAACTCCAAGGACCTGCGCGCGGTGGAGCATGTCGCCCGGCTGGCGGAAATCGGCGTGGACTCCCTGAAGATCGAAGGACGGACAAAATCGGCCTACTACGTGGTGCGCACCGCCCAGATTTACCGCCAGGCGATCGACGATGCCGCTGCGGGCCGCGCCTTCAACCCGGCGCATTTGAGCGCGCTGGAAAACCTCGCCAACCGCGGCTACACCGATGGCTTCTACCAGCGTCACCATACCGTGGAATATCAGAACTACCTCACCGGCCAGTCGGAAAGCGCGCGGCAGATGTATGTCGGCGACATCGTCGCCTATGACCCGGCCCGGAAAATGGCCGAAGTGGTGGTGAAAAACCGCTTCGCCGTGGGCGACCGGCTGGAACTCATCCACCCCGCCGGAAATCGCGAGATGGTGCTGGAACAAATCTTCAACCAGAAAGGCGCTTCCATCACGGAAGCACCGGGTAACGGCTGGGTGGTGCACATCCCGCTCAGTGACAATGTCGACAGGGCGATGCTGGCGAGGTTTTTGTAAGTTTAGGGTTTCACCTAGTTCAAACCCGACTGCCCACCGCTATTATTCCCACCTTGATCCTAATGGATTAATCGGGATGATCAAAAATATCAGCGTCCAGCGGTTGAATCCCGGCATCTTCATCCACAAAATGAACTGCGGTTGGATGGACCACCATTTTCTGACCGTAACCTCAAAATCAAGAGCGATGTAACGCTATACTTCGCCCTCAGGCGTGGCGTAGATCTTGTGTATGCTGATATCCGCACCGTTGAACTCCTCTTCCGGGTCCAGCCGTATTCCCACCAGCTTTTTCAATAATCCGTAAACCACTAAGCCGCCAACCAGGGCGATAGTTATACCCATCAGGGTGCCGATCAGTTGCGCGGCAAAACTCACATTGCCGATGCCGCCCAGCGCCTTGAGGCCGAATATCCCGGCTGCGATTCCGCCCCATGCGCCGCACAGGCCATGCAGCGGCCAGACACCGAGCACATCGTCAATTTTCCATTTGTTCTGGGTCAGGGTAAACGCCCACACGAACAGCGCACCCGCCACCCCACCGGTAATCAGCGCACCCAATGGGTGCATCAGGTCGGACCCGGCGCACACCGCCACCAAGCCGGCGAGCGGTCCGTTATGCACGAAGCCGGGGTCATTCCTGCCCACCACCAGTGCGGCCAGAATGCCGCCGACCATCGCCATCAGCGAATTCACCGCCACCAGGCCACTCACGGCATCTATGGTCTGCGCCGACATGACATTGAAGCCGAACCAGCCCACCGTCAATATCCACGCGCCCAATGCCAAAAACGGAATGCTTGAGGGGGGATGCGCGGCCACCATCCCATCCTTGGTATAGCGGCCGCGCCGTGCGCCGAGCAGCAGCACTGCCGGCAACGCAATCCAGCCGCCCATGGCATGCACCACCACGGAGCCGGCAAAGTCATGGAATTCCGCCCCGAAAGTCCCTTTCAGCCAGTCCTGCACGCCGAAGTGGTGATTCCAGGCGATGCCCTCGAAGAAGGGATAAACGAAGCCCACCAGAAGGAAAGTTGCCGCCAGTTGCGGATTGAATCTGGCACGCTCGGCGATGCCGCCGGAAACGATTGCCGGAATCGCCGCGGCAAAAGTCAGCAGGAAGAAGAATTTGACCAGATCGTAGCCGCTCTTCTGCGCCAGCACCTCGGCACCGGAAAAGAAATTCACCCCATAAGCGATGCTATAACCGATAAAGAAGTAAGCAATAGTCGATATGGCGAAATCCACCATGATTTTCACCAGTGCGTTGACCTGATTTTTCTTGCGCACCGTACCCAGTTCCAGAAAGGCGAAACCCGCGTGCATCGCCAATACCATGATCGCGCCCAGGAGTATGAACAATACGTCGCTACCGGCCTTGAGATTTTCCATCGTTGCTCCAGAGAAAGGTTTCATCCGATTTAGCAATAATTGGGCCAGAACTAAACGCACTGTTTTGAAAAGGAACTTCCCAAAACAGTGCATTCATGACGCACCAATTAAGTGCTATCGATCATTATCCGCCCTTAATTGGTGCCAGATGGCCGGAAGGTTGTAGAACATAGCATTGACTGCTAATTTAAAAGCATGACAATCAAATCACTTCCCCTTGGCGGCAGAATTCCGCCCCATGGCCTTGCCTCATCGGCGGCGCTGTTCGTTGTTGCCGCCCTGTTATGCCAGTCAGGCGCCCATGCGGGGACGGAATCTGACGAAAGCGGCAGCACATCTTCCGTGGTTTTCACCCAGGCCAAACGAAATGCGATTGCAACACTGGATATTCCGCCCGGTCAGGGGGAAAGCGGGGGAACGGCCGCGATCCCCGAAGAAGACAAGCACTTCCGAACGCAGGCACTAATTTGGGGCGGAGCCGGAACCGTTTTAGCCTACGGCGCCACCGTCTGGTGGAAGGATGGTTTTTCCGGCCACTTCCGCACCGCCAGCGAAGGCTGGTTCGGACAGGACACCTATGCCGGGGGCGCTGACAAATTGGGCCATGCCTACTCCACCTATGCGGGAACCCGCCTGCTTGCCCGCGCCTTCGAATGGGCTGGAAACGACCGGGATGACGCGGTTGTCCTGTCGGCAGCAACCGTATTCGGCACACTGCTGGCGGTGGAAACCCTCGACGGATTCTCGGAACGATACAAGTTCAGCAAGGAAGATTTGATCATGAACGCCGTCGGCACCGGGCTGGGCCTATTGTTCGAGAAAAACAAACGTCTCGATGACCTGCTCGATTTCCGCCTGCATTACTGGCCTTCCGGCGATGCGAAACGACTCAACCAGGTCGGCCCGATCGGCGACCATTCAGGCCAGACCTATCTGCTGGTCGCCAAGGCAACCGGCGTACCGCAGCTGAAGAACCATGACGTGCTGCGCTACTTCGAGCTGGCGGCAGGCTACGGTTCGCGCGGCTACGAACCCAACGATGGAGCGCCCGCGCCTGACCGCAGCCGGCACTTCTACTTCGGAATTTCGCTGAATATTTCGGAGATCCTGAGAAACACGGTGTTCCGCGGCTCCACGGAAAAAACCCGCAGCCAGCGGGTCACCGATACCGTCCTGGAGTATGTTCAGGTTCCCGGTACCGCCGTACTGGCTGATCACCGGCTTTAACCGTTACTTGGAATCGATGTCCAGTCCGAAGCGGTGGGTATGATTGATGACGTTGAGTAGCAGCTTGAACGGCACGCTCGGGCCGAACCTCTTGACGATCGCCATGAATGGCAGATCGGGGCCATTCGGGTCGAACTGGTAACGGCCGGAAATCATGTCGTCGAACATCTGGCGCAATTCCTTGTCCATCGCATCCACCCAGGGCAGGATCATGGTCTTGCGCTCTTCGTCGTCCTCGACGATGGCGCGCAATTCGTCCACTTCGTAAACCGCCTGGTGAACCAGGTCGATGTATTCGTCTAAAGTTTTCGGGTTTTTCATAACCACTCCTTGTGCTGCGAAAACAATTGGGGGCGACCCGCAGGCCGCCCCCCAAGTTGCTGCCGTAAAGGTTGTTATTCTCTACTTCTTGGCAATTTCCTCAAGCTTGGTCGCACGGACCAGTTGGCCGTCCAGCGCTGCTTCCTGAGCAGTGCCGCCGTAGGCGATGGTGATCAGCTGAGAATAATACATTACCGGGATGTTGAACTTGGTACCGAAGCGCTTGTTCACTTCACCCTGGTAAATCTCGACGTTGGCCTGGCACAGCGGGCAAGGCGTGACGATCATCTCGGCACCATGATCGTAGGCAGACTCGATAATGTCCTTGATCTGTTTCTGGCTTTTTTCCGGCTCGGAGAAGGCCAGTGCACCACCGCAGCAGGTCACCTTCTGGTCGTAGGAGGTTACAGCTTCTCCACCCATCGCCTCGACCAGGTTGTCGAGATACATGGGATTTTCGAATGATTCACCGGCCAGACCGAACGGGCGGTTGGTCTGGCAGCCGACGTAACCGGCAAACTTGATGCCTTGCAGCGGGTTCTTTACACCCTTCTTCAGTTCATCGAAACCGAAATCCTCGACCAGCACCTCCGCCATGTGGCGTGCCGCCTGATTGCCTTTATAGGTCAGACCAGCCTCATTCAGCGCCGTATTGGCTTCGGCCAGCGTCTGCGAACTGTGCGCAAGGCGCTCCTTGGATTCACGGGTGGAAAGCCAGCACGCCGCACAGGTCGCGACCAGGTCCATGCCAGGATTATGCTTTTCGGACAGCGCCATGTTGCGGGCAGACAGTGTGATGCGCGGCAGTTCGCCACCTTCGGCATAGCCGATGGACGCGCCGCAGCAGTTCCAGTCCGGGATTTCCTTCAGTTCGATATCAAGGTATTTGCACATCGAATTGGTCGATTTCAGGTAGTTGTCCGAGGACGCCTTGGTCTGTGACGAGCAACCGGGGTAAAACGAGTAAGTCTTTTTAGCCATCATTGACTCCTTAGGCGAAATTCTTGCGGCGGTCTTCGATTTCCCGCGCTTTCTTCAGCATGGCATGGAAGCCTGCCTTGTCCTTGACGCCGTGCCCGCCGAACAGTTCCATCGGGTTCAGGCGTTTCGCCTTCACCATGCCCAGACCGACACTCTGCATCGCCATGGCGTTCTTGACGCCCTGAGCGAAACCGTCCTTGAAATAAATGCCGAGAGAGAGCTTCAACTCGTTGACGCGACCGGTCTGCGCCAGGTTGTTCCAGAACATGGTGGCGAATTGCTGCGTCGGCTGATTCTTCGGCGCAAGTCCCAGGCGGTGGGCGTAATTAGCCAGGCCGTGCATGATGTGGGTGATCGGCAGCTTGCGCGGGCAGCGCACGACGCAGTTGTAGCAGGAAGTGCACATCCACATCGAATCTGATTTCAGGACTTCCTCGCGCTTGCCGGCGCGGATCATCATGAACAGCTTCTGCGGAGAATGCTCCCAATGCGGTCCAAACGGGCAGGAGCCGGCACACACGCCGCACTGCATGCACATCTTGACCCATTGGCCTTCCTCGACCATTTCCTCGACTTCCTTGAGGAAATTATTGTGATATTTTTCGCCCATTTGTCGTCTCCTAGAATCCCTTAAGCGGGCTCATGCCGATTTCCTGAATCTTCGCCGCGTAGTCGTTGATCAGTTGCGGCACGCGCTCGATGTCGGTAATCGCGACCTCGAATGTGGCAACCCGATCTTCTTCCAGCCCCATTTGCTTGAGCGTGTCGCCGATCTTGCTCATGCGGTAGCTGGCGAGTTCAGAACCCTTGACGAAGTGGCACTGGTAGTCGTCGCCGTGCTTGCAACCCATCATCATCACGCCGTCATAGCCGCTACTAAGCGCGTCGTTGATCCAGATGGTGTTGACCGAACCCAGGCAACGAACCGGGATGACACGCACGAACGCACTGTAGACATTGCGGTTCATCGCCGCCATGTCGAGCGCGGGGTAGGCGTCGTTTTCGCAGGCCAGAATCAGGATGCGTGGCTTCTCGGAAAACTCGTCGGGAACGTCCACCGCTTTCAGCTGCGAGCCGACGGTATCAATCGAGTAGTTCTCGAAGGAGATCACGCGCACCGGGCAGGCGCCCATACAGGTTCCGCAACGGCGGCAACGGGATTCGTTGAACACCGGGAAGCGTTTCTCGTCTTCATCGATGGCGCCGAATGGGCATTCCACCGTGCAGCGCTTGCACTGGGTGCACCCCTCGAGACGCACTTTCGGGAAGCTCAGATCGCCGGAACGCGGATGCGCGGCACGGCCCAGACCGGCATTCTCGACAGCCTGAATTGCCTTCATCGCAGCGCCAGTGGCGTCTTCCATCGCCTGCACCATATCCATCGGGCGGCGCACCGGGCCGGCGGAATAAATGCCGGTCCTGCGAGTTTCGTAAGGAAAGCAGATGAAGTGCGAATCGGTGAAACCATACTTCAGCTGCGGCACGTCCGGACCCTGACGATAGGTCAGATTCAGCACGGAAATCGGCTGGACCGCACCCTCCACCTGTGTAGCCTTGTAGGCTTCCAACAGGGAGTTATCGCCAGCTGCGGCGGCAATATCCGCTTTTAGCTTGGTGTCGATGTCGACGCCGGAATTCGGCACCTGACCGGTGGCCAAGACAACCAGGTCGGCATTATCGATGGCGGTCTGATCGTTGAGGATCAGGTCGTGGAAATTCACCTTGCACTGGTTGCCGGCGGCTTCAACGCTGGAAACCTTGCCCTTGGTGAAAGTTACGCCCTTGTTCTGGCCGCTGCGGTAAAAATCCTCGCCGTTGCCGGGCATGCGCAGATCGGTGTAGATCACTACCGTATCGATGTCAGGATTGGAATCCTTGAAATACATCGCCTGCTTGACCGAAGTCGTACAGCAGGAACCGGAGCAGTAAGGCAGATGTTTGCCGGTATCGTCGCGCTGACCGGCGCACTGGACGAACACCACGGTCTTCACTTCGCCGCCGTCGGAGGGGCGCTTGATCGCGCCTCCGTTGGCCGCCTTGGCAAGTGCTTCCAGACCGGCCTGATCGACCACGTTGGCGGACTTGCCATAGCCGAGTTCGGGCAGGTTGTTGGCATCGTACAGCGAGAAACCGGTGGCCTGAACAATGGCACCGACTTTCTCGGTCGTGGTAGAGCCAGACTCGGTACTAATCTCGATTTCGAATTGTCCAGGAGAGCCGGAGGTCTTGCTGGTGATGGCGTTGAGGTAGACCTTGATGTTGACGTCGGCCTCAATCGCTGCGGCCATATCAGCCACTGGCGTATCTTGCGGTTCAGCATAGGGCGACTTGCCCGGCGAACGCTTGTACAGCTTGGCTGCCCAACCGCCAAGGGCGCCGGTTTTCTCCACCAGCACGACCTTGTAGCCGGCCTTGGATGCCTCCAGCGCAGCGGTCATGCCTGACACGCCACCGCCCACCACCAGCACGCTACGCACGGTAACGGCTGCCGGATTGCCCTCAGGCAGGGTCATTTTCTTCACTTCGGCGCAGCCCATGCGGATATAGTCTTCCGCCATCTCCTGCGTGGTCTCGCGCGCCTCATCGGTCTCCGGTTGGCACCAGATTACACCTTCGCGCAGATTGGCACGTGATACGGCAACATCGGTAAAGCCGAACGCCTCAGTCTTGGCGCGACGCGAACAGGCGCCGATCATGACATGGGTGACGGCTTCGTTGGCGATGTCGTCGCGGATCATCTTGACGCCTTCAGCGTTGCACAGGAACGCATGTTCCCTGACCAGCGCGACCTTGCCTTCCTTTTTTGCCACACTGGCCAGTGCTGCCGTATCCAGGCGCTCGCCCAAACCACAACCCTGGCAAATGTAGGCTGCTACTTTCATATCTGCCATTTACACACCCTCCACTCTGGCAACACGGTTAATCACCTGAATTGCGCGCAAGGCGCTCGCAGTGGCGCTCTGCACCGCACGGTTCACATCCAGCGGATTGGATGCGCAACCCGCGCCGAAAAAGGCGTGGTTGGCCGGATCGGCTTCGATGAAGCCGCTCGAATCGGACACGATTTCCGCCGGGAGGTTGGCGCCCTTGACGGACGGCTCCATGCCTATGGCCAGAACAACCAAGTCGTGAGGGGTAGCATAGCGGTGGTAGCCTTCGGTATTCACGCCGTGCAGAATCACGTCACCGGTCTTCTCATCCTGGACAGCCTTGGCCACCTTGGATTTGATGAAGCTGACGGTTGGATCCTTCAGCACTTTCTGGTAAAAGTCCTCGAAGCGATCGATCGCCCGGATATCGATGTAATAGATCGTGGACTTGCCTGCGTCGCCGTAGGCTTCGCGCACGTAGTTGGTCTGTTTCAGCGAGGCCATGCAGCAGATGCGCGAGCAGTGACGCAGATGGTTCTCGTCACGGGAACCGGCGCACTGGATGAAGGCGATGTTCTTTGCTTCCCTGCCGTCGGAGGGACGCAGGATCTTGCCCTTGGTCGGGCCATGGATGTCGGCCAGGCGCTCGAACTCGACGCTGGTGATGACATTCGAGTAACGGCCATAGCCATAGGGCTGAATTTTCGCCGCATCGTAAGGCTTCCAACCGGTCGCCCAAATCACCGCACCCGCTTTGAACTGGACCGTCTCTTCCTTCATGTCGAGATCGATCGCACCATACTTGCAAGCGGCCTTGGCCTTGTCGGCATCGGCAGTGCCGATAATCGACGGGTCAAGCACGTAGCGCTGCGGAAAAGCCATTTTATGAGGCAGGTAAGCCGCCTTGGTCTTGCCAAGGTTGTAATTGAAGGCATCCGGCACTTCGGCGTCCACCGCCTTGGCGCACTCGCCGCAAGCGGTACAGTTCTCGTTGACATAGCGCGGAGCCAGCTTAACAGTGGCGGTATAGTCGCCCTCGCCGCCGGTGATTGCCGTTACTTCAGCCATGGTCAGCACACGGATACGCGGATTCTGCTTGAGACGGCGCAAGTTGATTTCCAGTCCGCAGGTCGGGTGGCACAGCTTGGGAAAATAGCGATACAGCTGGGAAACGCGACCGCCAAGAGCGGGGTTCTTTTCCACCAGCACGACATTCTTGCCGCATTCGGCCGCCTCCAGGGCTGCCGTCATGCCGCCAATTCCGCCACCGACGACCAAAATGGTCTGATTGGTTGCAATTACGTCCGTCATCAGGTTACCTCCATCACGGATACTTGGGCTTCGGCGTTGATTTGCGCCTAGCCCAGTTTAAGCACTAATTTGGATTTTCGACCGGGTGAATCTTACTCCCAATTGGAGACCCAATCCACAGCACCGTTCACAAAAATATAATTGAATTTTCTTATGTTTGAATAGATTAAATCAATGTCAGGCAGGAACGGGAAGAACTTCGAAAGTCATCAACTCCAGGTCGCCCAGCACATAGGTGGGTGGCTTCCCCACCCCGCCAACCGTGCCCGGATTCACCATCCAGGTCTTTCCACCGCGGATGTTGTCCACCTGCTCAACCAAGTAACGATGATCGTGGCCGCAGCAGACCATATCCCACTCACCGGTACAGGCCAGGGCGCGAGCGTAATGCGGGTAATGCACGATGAAAATCGTGCGGCCATGCAGGGTGATGCCGGCATCCTGACCGTAAAAATGGATCAGGTTGCCAGACTCGTGCGCCATCCGCGACAAGGTATAGAGATCGCCGGTGTTGTTGCCGTAGATGACGTGTGCCGGCATGTCCAGCTTCTTGAACACGCCCAGGGTATTGGCCGCGACAACGTCACCGCAATGCAGCGTGGCAACGGCACCGCGTGCCTTGGCGTCCTGCACGGCGGAAGCCAGCAGCGTGCGGTTGTCGTGACTATCGGAAAGAATGCAGATTTTCATGGTTGGCAATGGGTTATGAGTGATGGGTGATGAGGAGGGTTATACGGTTCGGATGCTGCGTCACATCGAACATCACCCATTGCTCATCACCGGCTTTGTTAGAACATCGGCTTAACAGCTGCTTCCTGATACCGCTTAACGCCGGCCATGATCTCGGCCTTGGTCTCTTCCGCACCGACCCAGCCCTCCACCTTGACCCACTTGCCTGCCTCCAGGTCTTTGTAGTGCTCGAAAAAGTGGCTGATCTGGGACAGCGTCAGTTCCGGCAAATCACGCGGCGACTCGATGTTGCGATATAGATTGCACAACTTGTCGACCGGCACCGCCAGCAGTTTGGCATCTTCGCCAGCTTCATCGGTCATCTTGAGCATGCCTATCGGACGGCAACGCACCACCACGCCAGTAATCAGCGGCACCGGCGTAATCACCAGCACGTCCACCGGATCACCGTCATCGGATAGGGTATGGGGAATGTAGCCGTAGTTGCAAGGATAGTGCATAGCCGTGGACATGAAACGATCCACGAACATGGCACCGGTTTCCTTGTCCACTTCGTACTTGATCGGGTCGCCGTGCATCGGAATTTCGATGATGACATTAAAATCGTTCGGAAGATCGCGTCCGGAGCTGACTCGGTCAAGATTCATCTGGCTAACCTCAAAAAATAAAGCCGGCATTATACCGGCTTTATTTACAGCTACCTAACGGGCCTAACGGCCCGCTTCAGGATTACAGCAGAGGCACAATCATCAGCGCAACGATGTTGATGATCTTGATCAGCGGGTTGACGGCAGGGCCGGCGGTATCCTTGTAGGGATCGCCGACGGTGTCACCGGTCACCGCTGCCTTGTGGGCGTCGGAGCCTTTGCCGCCGTAATTGCCTTCCTCGATGTACTTCTTGGCGTTATCCCATGCGCCGCCACCCGTGGTCATGGAGATTGCCACGAAGATGCCGGTCACGATGGTGCCGACCAGCACGCCGCCCAGCGCTTGCGCACCCAGGGTCAGGCCGACGATCACCGGAACAGCAACAGGCAGCAGCGAGGGAACAATCATTTCCTTGATCGCGGCCTTGGTCAGCATGTCGACGCAGGTGCCGTATTCCGGCTTGCCGGTGCCTTCCATGATGCCGGGAATTTCCTTGAACTGGCGACGTACTTCCACCACCACCGAACCGGCAGCGCGACCGACCGCCTCCATGCCCATGGCGGCGAACAGGTAGGGCACCATACCGCCGATGAACAGGCCGATGATCACCATATGATTGGACAAGTCGAAGGTCATGGCAGCCGCACTGGCGTCAAGAGCCAATGCCTTGACGTTCAAGGCGTGGGTGTAGTCTGCAAACAACACCAGTGCTGCCAACCCGGCGGAGCCGATGGCGTAGCCCTTGGTCACCGCTTTGGTGGTGTTACCCACAGCGTCGAGCGGATCGGTGATGTTGCGGATGCTATCCGGCAACCCGGCCATTTCGGCAATACCGCCGGCGTTGTCGGTGATCGGACCGTAAGCATCAAGTGCAACAATGATGCCGGCCATGGACAGCATCGAGGTCGCGGCGATAGCGATGCCGTACAGACCCGCCAGTTCGTAGGCACCCCAGATGGCCAGGCACACTGCGAGCACTGGTGCGGCGGTCGACTTCATCGAAACGCCCAGACCGGCGATCACGTTGGTGCCGTGACCGGTGGTGGAAGCCTCGGCAATGTGACGCACCGGGCTGAACTCGGTCGCGGTGTAATACTCGGTAATCCACACCATGGCAGCGGTCAGTCCCAGACCGATCAATGTAGCGAAGTACAGGTTCATCGACGAAACCAGCTTGCCGTCGATCATCACGCCATTACCCAT